>JBHPFT010000006.1:0-23628 GCA_042571445.1 Patescibacteria group bacterium | reverse complement strand
ATACAAAGAAGGTGACTATCTATGATTTACCAACCAACCATAACTTTGATATTCCTGGTAAGTTTGGCAAAGAAGATTTTAGTAAGATGTTTGCACTAGGAGGACTCAACTCTGAAATCCTACTGGAGGCGGGTGCCCAAACTCTAAGCAGAAATATATTTAAACTCTTTGGCTTTAGGTCTGATAAGTATGTCCTAGTTTCTTCGAAGTATAGCGATTTATTTGATAGTCTATGGAGAAAAGGCGGATTTTTAAATCTTTTAAAGGTTGGTGGGCTAACAAATCTGGATGGAGCCTTCTTAACAAATATGAATCTAAAAGAGATTCATAATCTTTTGAATTTTATAGCTTCCCTTCCTCGAGATAGGGTAGTGGAAGATAGTGCGCCCTTATGTTTTTGTGACACTCTATATTTTGACGAGCTAATTAGAGAATCAACTTTGGAATCTGAAGTTTCTATTGAAAAGAAAAATATTGCAGTATTGAATGGAACAAACTATTCGGGCCTTGCATCTTTTGGAGCCAGGGTTGTTAGAAATATCGGGGGACGGGTGATAGCAATAGATAATACTGAAAGATTTTATGATAATAGCTATATTGTTGCTGACGATATCAACTCAAAAACGGTAGAGTTTTTATCAAGCGTATTCAAGATAAATAATATTATTCAGAAGGAACAATCCCATAGTTTCACTGAAAACGAAATAGATAGGTCTGATGTGGTTGTAATATTTGGATTTGACACTTCAGGTGACTTGTATTAGAATATTTGTCAGTACTCTCTCCTTTCTATCCCCCGTCCCAGATTAGGGCGGGGGTTATTTAATTGCCGTATTTAAAGGGTTTAGGATTGGGTACTAGAAAAGGTATTATAAAAGGAGAATATATATGTTTTTAAATAAAAGCTTTGTTCTTTTTGGCTCAATAGGGCTCATTATATTGGGAGTCATTCTAAGAGTTAAAAAAAGGCTGCAGGAAAAAAGTAAGATGGCTGATAGTGAAGAGATTGAAGTTCTGGAAGTTAAATTAAGCAGAAATGAAGAAATCCCAGGAGACGTGAACGCTTCCGCACTGAGTGCGGAGAATATGTACGCGGCACTTCATGGTCTTTTGAAAGATGACCCAAGATCACAAGAGAGGGTCTCATTTGAAATGAGTTCCTCTGGAGATAGGGGAATTAGTTTCTATGTAGTAGCTCCCACAAACATTTTAAAATTTGTTGAAAGTCAAGTTTATGCTCAGTATCCAAAAGCAGACATTAAAGTTGTTACAGATTACACTCGCCACATGAATCCTAGGCATTCGAAGTTTGATATCGCCTCCGTTACCTTTAAGAATGCTGATTTTATGCCTACAAAGTCCTTTAGAGATTTGGAGTTAGATACTGTTTCCTCTGTCACTTCCTCTGTAGCCTCTCTCCCAAAGGGAGAAGAGGTTTGGCTTCAAGTTTTAGTAAGGCCTATTGCTGATACATGGCAGCAAGCAGGATATGATTATGTGAACGCAGTAAGAGAGGGAGATGATCCTAATAGAAAGAAGTTTCCTTTAAAAGATATGCTAGATATTTTTGCGAAGGAATTCATACTCATCTTGTCAGATATGATTACTGGTTTTTTTACACACAGGGAAAGGGAGGAAGAAGATAAACCAAGTTTTATACCTAGACTAAATCCTGCTGAGGACACTCAGATGAAATCTGTTGAGAACAAATTATCTAGAATGGGATTTGAAACAGTGATTAGGGTTGTATCCTCTGCGAGTTCCCAAGAGAGAGTAGATTCTAATCTTAGGTCTATACTTGCTTCCTTTGAACAGTTCTCAACTACACATCTAAATACTTTTGTATCTCAAATAGAGAAAGACAAAGAAGGGGCCCTTTCGGATTATGTAGATAGGCGATTTGATGATAATAAAAGCATAATTTTAAACACTGAGGAATTAGCAACCTTTTACCACTTTCCTATGTCACACATAGATACGCCAAACATTTCATGGGTATACTCAAGAAAATCAGAACCTCCTCCAAATCTACCAACGAAAGACTGCGTATACATTGGAGAAACACTTTTTAGGAACAAAACCACACTTTTTGGACTAGAAAACGATGACGATAGGATTAGGCATCTTTATGTAATTGGAAAATCAGGTACTGGTAAGTCTTCACTTTTTATCTCTATGGCTAGCCAGGATATTGCAAAAGGCGAGGGAGTAGCAATACTGGATCCTCACGGAGAGACTATAGAACAAGTACTAGAAAGAATACCAGAGAATAGGATAGAAGATGTAATATATATTGACCCTTCAGATACTGAAAGTCCAGTAGGTCTAAACCTATTGGAATTAGATGATCCATCACAGAAAAACCTTTATGCATCAGGACTTGTTGATGCTATAAAACAACACTTTGATTTCTCATGGGGGCCAAGACTTGAGTACTTACTTAACTACTCAATACTCACATTACTTGAGGTTCCAGGAACCACCATGCTTGGTATCACAAGGCTCTTGGAAGATAGTAATTACCTCAATTATATTTTAAGCAAGGTGAGAGATCCTGTGGTGTTGAAGTTCTGGAATCAAGAATGGAAACAGATGAAAGGAAATCAAAGATTTGTGACAGAAGCCATCTCACCTATCCAAAATAAGGTAAATAGATTTTTAGCCTCTACAACTATTAGAAATATTTTAGGTCAGAAGAAGTCCACAGTAGATTTATGGGATGCGATGAACTCAGGAAAGATCATACTAATAAATCTTGCTAAAGGAAAGATAGGAAGTGACAATGCAAATCTATTAGGAGCTTTACTTGTCTCTAGAATTCAGTTCTGTGCCTTGCAGAGAGCAAATATTCCATATGAGGACAGAAAACCATTCTACTTATATGTTGATGAATTTCAAAACTTTGCAACAGGAAGTTTTGAAGAAATCCTATCTGAATCAAGAAAATATAAGCTGGGGCTCTATCTTACACACCAGTTTACTGCACAGCTTCCAGAAGACCTTCTAAAGGCTGTTTATGGTAACGTTGGGACAATAATGACCTTCTCACTAGGTGCTCCTGATGCAAGAGAACTTGCCAAGGAGTTTGCACCGTACTTTAATGAGGAGGACATAATTTCACTTGGGAGATTTCAGGTATATATAAAATTAATGATTGATGGAATGACCTCACACCCATTTTCTGCAAGGATAATACTTCCTTGGGGAGATAATCCTTTAGTTCCTGTTACGCGTAACCGCGAGAGGGCAGTTCAGAGAAGTAGGGAAAAGTATGGAACAGATAAAGCCTACGTAGAAGAAAAAGTTAAGAAATGGCTTAATATTAGATTTGACAAGGGTATGGCTATTGCTGAACAATATAGGGAGAACGGTACAAAAATTGAAAATAAAGAAGGAGTAAAAAATGCCAAGAATTAAAAAAGATGATAAGAAAGAAGAGAAAACACCTTCGAAGATAGACTTTGATAAGGAAAAGTACGAAGGTGCTAAAAGAATGATCCAGGCTGCTATGAGAAACCTGGAAAGAGTATCCAATTACGTAGAAAAGATGGAACAAGAGGAAAGAAAAGAGTATTACACAGGTATTCCTGGAGTAGAAGGTACCTTTGATGGTGAGTCTTTAATAACGGAGGATGGAAAGAAAAAAGTAGTCCCCCCAAATTACGCAGCAAAATCAAGGCTTGTATTTGGAGATAAGTTGAAACTTTTTAAAGATGGGGATAGGGATGTATATAAGCAAATCGAAAGGGTAGAGAGAAAAAAGATTGAAGGTATTCTCACAAAGAAAGAAGGTAAGTGGTATATACTTTCTGATTCAGGATCATATAAGATATCTGATGTTTCAGCAGAATTTAATGATGCTCAACTTAACGATGAGGCGGAGGCTTTTATTCCCGCAGATAATCTAAAGTCACCCTTCGCATCTTTGGATAGGGTAAAAAAGTCAAAAGAGCCCAAAAAGAGTAGAGAAGAGGACAAAAAAGATGAAAAAAGAACTCCAATAAAGAAACCCGTTAGGAAAACAGTATCAAAAAGAGCCCCAACAAAGAAAAAAGACGATAAAAAACCAAAAGATGATAAGAAAGAATTCGTTGCAGATATCCTAGATGAAGATGATTTGAGGTAAAAACTTATTCGTCTTCAGACTCTTCGTCCATTTCTATTTCTGGTTCATCTATTGTTCCCTTTTTAAGGTATGGTCTTACATCAATTTTATCTGCTTTAAAGACAGGAAGATCACATTTTATGAGAATATAGATCTCTTTATCTTTTCCTCTTGTAAAAGTTGCATGAGATTTTCCCTTTTTCTCACAGGCTGCGTTAACCCTATTAACTACATACTCATTTTCTATAGTTCCAATTAGGCTTTTTCTCTCCTTAACGCTTTTGAAAACATCAATTGATTTCTTTTTAATTTTTAAGAAGAGTTCTTCACCCGGATCAAGTTTATCTGCAGTGATTCTGCTGGCTAAGTTATCCAGTCTTATTTCTTGAGTAGTACCAGGCTCCTTGAGCAAAGCCTTTGTTTTAAGTCCATTCCCATTGGATTTTTTTGTTTTACCAATTTTTGCAAGTTCCAAGTTCTTTTTAGCAATAGAATTGATAGGATCTTCCTTTAGTACTTCTTTAAAAATCTTTTTTGCTTTACTAAATTTTTTGGTTTGAATGTAGGCTCTTCCAAGTCTAATACTAGTGTCTAAGTTATTGGGGTATTCCTCTAGAATTTGGGTATTTATCTCTATGGCTTTTTTCCAGTTTGACTTTAGTGCGGCATCTATTGCCTTTTTAGTCATTACAGAAAGGCTAAATTGCATGAGTACAAGGATAGCTAAATTTTAGGTTTTGTCAACACACTAAAAGTGATAAGATACTTTATATGTCAGGACATTCTAAATGGTCTACTATAAAGCGAAAAAAGGGTGTTGAGGACGCCAAAAGAAGTAAAATATTCAGTAAAATGAGTAGACTCATTACTGTAGCGGCTAAAGAAGGGGGGCCTAACCCAGACTCTAATTCTAAACTTAGACTTGCTATTGAAAAAGCTAAATATAGCAGAATGCCAAAAGATAATATTGATAGAGCTATTCAAAAGGGTAGTGGTGGGAGTGGAGGAGGAAATTTTAGTGAAATATCATATGAGGGCTTTGGACCAAACGGAGAGGCTTTTTATATTAAAGCTCTAACAGATAACGCAAATAGAACTGTCTCAGAAATTAGAGGTATTTTTGGAAAACATGGAGGGTCTTTAGGCAGCGCGGGTAGTACATCATATATTTTTTCTGATCCAGAAAACCTAAGTTTTAAGGTTGCATCTTCAGAAGTGGCTATTAATCTATACGATGACCTAGAAGATAATGATGATGTGCAAGATGTTTATGTAAATTTTGATATTGAACAATGATAGTTATTGGTGTTGATCCAGGAACAGCCCGTTTAGGATATGGGGTAATAGAAAAAGTTAAGGGGAAGAGGATGAAATTGATAGAAAGTGAGACACTAATTACAACCCCAAAGTTAGATACACAGAACAGGCTTAATTTCCTATATAACAGGCTTAGTGAGGTTGTCATAAAGCATAAACCAGACGTTATGGTTATCGAGAAACTCTTTTTTAATACCAATGTTAAAACGGCAATGTCTGTTGGACAGGCTAGGGGAATAATTATGTTAGTTGCAGCTAAGAAAAAATTAAAGATTTATGAGTATACTGCACTTCAAGCAAAAAAATGTTTAACTGGATATGGTAGGGCAGATAAAAAAGAAATGCAAAAAGCCGTGATGGAAAGACTAGGTCTCAAAAAAATAGTAAAATCAGATGACGCAAATGATGGGGTAGCTATGGCTCTATGTTTTGTAGAGAAGGATTTTGATCCTCTGTCCAAAGATAAAAATGAAAATTAAGATAGAGCTTCAAAAAAAACACAGATATTTAATTCAATCACTCCTGGCTACTGCATTTATTTACCTTGTATCCCAGGAGATAATTTCTCTTTCTTTGGCAAACGTAATAATTTTGATATTAATGATTGTTATTATTGGGACTTTCATTATTCACTACCCAAATATAAGTTTTAAAAACCTCCCATTTATTATCCTAATGCCCATTAGTATATTAAGTGGTAGCATGCTCTTTTTGTACTTCTTTCCAAACCTAGGATTACCCTTTAAATTAGCCGCTGTAATAAGCTTTGGGGCTCTTTATTACTTAGTATCATTAATGGATAATATCTTTCTAGTTATCCAGGATAGGGAAGAGGTAATACCTCTTTACAGAGTAGCTACAGTTTGGAGTGAGATACTTCAAATAATTGTTGCCATTCCTCTTTTTGCAGGAGTATTTAAATTCAATGTAGCGACTTTTACCCAAGCACTAGTGGTAGCAGCTGTTACCTTTTTATATTCTCAGTACCAGTTGTGGTCTCTACAGTTTGATGAGAGCGCAAAAAAGACCACAAAAGGGGAGTCATTATACCTTTCATTCCTTTCAACCTTTATAGTAACAGTATCAAGTGTTGCAGTATCATTTATGCCAACTGAATCATTTCTTCGGGCGCTATTTACCGCATCCGTATTAATGTTTGCACTCACGTACATCACCTCATACTTGAAGAATGAAATAACATTAAAATTAGTTTTAAGATATCTCATAATTATTTTTGTATTTTTTATCCTTCTAGTATTTTTCGCACCCTAGAGACGAGTAGGAAAGGGGAGTATTATTACGGAGATTGGTGTTTTATTCGGTTTGCTCTTATCAAACTATAGGGTGGAGTGATAACCCATAGTACCTATAGTATTGTACATAAACCCGTACGTTTGTCATATAAATGTCTAGTATTCGTTGTCATAACAGTCTCTGTACGATTGTCATATTGATCTCCGTAAGATTGTCATACATTTCCCGGGTAGGGGATGTGGATAAGTCTAGGTGCTGGGGTGCGCTAATAAATTAGAAAGAATTCGACAGGTTTGTATGAGGGATAAATATTATTATTTTTAAATATTTTATTTTATTTTTTTCCAATTAAAATAATCCAACCTGCGTTTTATATTTCCATTCTCCCCTCTAAACAAGTGTCACACCTTATGGATTACCTTACATGTCATGGATTCTATTTATAATGTCGTTAAACATACATTATACGACGTCTCATCACACACTGACTTCGTCTCTGACCCCTCACTTCCCTGGTGGAAAAGAGTACCTTGAACCAAAATATTTCTATTTCTGTTTATTTTAGAATATAAATATATTCCTATTCTCTATCGTTGGGGTTTCTCTCATCAGATGTCTCTTTCCAGGTCTTCTTTTGGATCTTGCCCTGCCCTTTTCCCGCATCTAGAGCTCATTTTACGCATTTTTATGACATGACTACCCTTTTATTTCCTTTAGCTGCAACAAATAATGGGCGTACCTTCTAAAATCAATTCTAAGAAGATTTTCCTTTTAACCTGAATGCAGTGTCGTCCACATTAGACTACTTGAAGAAATTTCACAGTGTATAATCAATTTACATGTCAAAAGTTACACTAAGTACTAACTTTGAAGATGCAGTTATTAAATATCTCGAGTTCTGTGAGATTGAAAAGAACCTTTCCCAAAATACCATTAAGATGTATCATTTTTATCTTAATGATTTTCAAAGTTGGGCTGCAAGCAGACTTAACAAGCAAAAAATATCCCTTAAAGATCTTGATCCTGAACTGATAAAAAAATACCGCATAGGTCTAAATCGTCGCATAAGTTCTAAGTCAAAATCTGAACTTAAAAGATCAACACAGAAGACTTTCCTGGTTGCTTTAAGAGCATTTCTAAAGTATTTGATTATAGAAGAAGACGTTGAGATTATGGCTCCTGAGCAAATTATCCTAGGTAAAGCTGATGATCGTGTGCCAAAGGTGTTAAATGAGACCCAACTTAAGAAACTCTTTGAAGTTCAGAACCTAGACAAGAGATCTGGAGTTAGAGATCGTGCAATTTTGGAAACTTTATTCAGTACAGGTCTTCGTGTAAGTGAACTTGTTGCTCTCAATCGAGATGATGTGAACTTTAAGTCCGGTGAGTTCACTGTAGTTGGAAAAGGAGGTAAAGCAAGAATAGTTTACCTCTCCCCTTCTGCGGTGAACTGGCTCAATAGATATATTGCAACTCGAAACGATCCATACACTCCACTATTTATTCGTTATTCTGGAAAAAAGATGGAGGAGCAAGATTTTGATGGTGAGTCTCTAAGGATTACTCCTCGAAGTATTCAACGCATGGTAAAAAAATATACCAGACGCGCAGGCATATCAGTTGATGCTACTCCACATACACTTCGTCATACTTTTGCTACAGGTTTACTCTCGGAAGGAGCTGACTTAAGATCAGTTCAAGAGCTCTTGGGACATAGTAACGTATCTACTACTCAGATTTATACCCACGTAACTAATCCACAGCTTAGAAATGTGCATAAAAAGTTCCACAGAGATGTGGAAGCAGCAGAAGAAGTAACTTCTCTATCCTAAATTTACCCAATCCCCTACTTTCCTTTGATTTAACAGCAATTACTTGTTAGAATCATTCCACATTTTAATAATAATGAGATAAAAGGAAGGAGATAAAATGGAATATAAATTTGGTGCAGCTGCGTTTGTGCAGTTGGATAGAAATAAGGGTATATACCGCATTAATGTCAGTTTAACTAAAGAATGTAGCAAAGAGACAAAAGATCACAAAGATGACGATACTCTTATAGAAGAGGCCAGGGAATACGCTAGAGAAAAATTTACTGAAGGATTTGGTGATGAAATTAAAGATCTAGATACCTGGGGGTGCGAAATTGACCGTGTTGCTGGATATGTGCGATTTAGCAACGAGTTTACTGAAAAAAAACTTCGGAGTAGAAAAAATACAAAAAGGGATGTCATTATGGCCTCCCTTTTAGCTTTTCAAGAGGTCTCTTACTGGATTAAAGCTTCTTCTGTGTATATCACATGGTCCAAACTTAAATATTGCATCCATATGATCCTTAGTTCCGTAGCCTTTGTGACGGTCAAAACCATAGTTTGGGTACTTTTTGTGCATGCCTATCATGATGTTATCTCTAAAAACCTTAGCAACTATACTTGCTGCTGCTATTGATATACTTCTTGTATCTCCTCTTATTATATTTATCTGATGTTCTCTTGTTAATTTAACAACCTCAAAGGTATCAGTGAGTACATGTTGGGGTCTTTTACCTAATTTTTGAATAGCATTAAAGAATGCCTTTTGAGTTATTGCTGATATACCAAGTTTATCTACCTCTTCTGGAGGGAAAACAGCTACTGAGTAGCTAATTGCTTCTTTTTTGATGAAATCAGCTAGCCTTTCACGTTTTTTGGCACTCACCTTCTTACTATCTTTTATCTGTGTATATGGAAAGAGTGGAAGTTGTTTTTGGTCACCTAATTTCTCTGGTAACTCATCTATTTTTATACTAAAGAGCTTATCAAGGTCTAGTATTACTGCAGATACAACAAACGGACCTGCTAGCGGTCCCCTACCCACCTCATCTATACCAGCAATACGTTTTATGCCTTGTTCATAGAGTTTTCTCTCAAATTGAGTATCTTTTCGGAAGTACACGTTATTCTGATTCTATAATAGCAACAGAGGCAGCTTTATCGCTAGGATTAAGCTTAATTAATCTAACTCCTTGGGTTGCTCTACCAAGGGATGGGACCTGTTTTGATCCCAGTCTAATAACCTTTCCAGAAGTTGTAGCTATCAAAATATCTTCTTCTTTTCCTTTTGTTAGTGATCTTGCTGCTACTAATTCGCCAGTTTTATCCTTTACCTTGTAGGTTAAAATACCTGATCCAGCTCTTTTTTGTACTTTATATTCCCCTACTTTTGTCTTTTTACCATATCCAAGTGTAGAAACTACAAGTAAATACACATCTTTATCTTTCTCAGGAATAATTATTGAGCCTACAACCCAATCATCCTTTTTAGATAGCCGTATCCCAGTTACCCCCTTAGCTGCCCTACCCATGGATCTAACATCTTTTTCTGCAAATCTGATAGATTGACCCATTGCAGTAGTAATTAAGATGTCATCTTTTCCTGCAGTGAAGCCGACAAATGTTAAATTATCTTCCTTTTCAAGCTTTATTGCGATAATTCCCGTAGATCTGATATTTGCATAGTCCGAAATACTAGTTTTTTTAACAAGACCCTTTTCTGTTGAGAAGAACACAAACCCTTTCCCACTTTCTAACTCCTCATTTGTGAGTGTTAGAAACCCCTGTACCCTCTCAGTTTGAGTAATACTTAAAAAGTTAACAAGAGGAGTACCTTTTGCTGTTCTACCAGTCTCTGGAATCTCCCAGATTCTCATTTTATATACTTTTCCTGTATTTGTGAAGAAGAATGACCAGTCATGAGTATCACACATTCTAATCGTATCTACACTATCTTCTTCTTTAAGTTCTTGTCCTTTCACTCCTTTACCTCCTCTACCCTGCTTTCTGTATGTGCTGTCCTTTAATCTCTTGATATATCCACCTTTTGAGATAGAAACAATACAAGGCTCATCAATAATAAGATCTTCCTCAGACAATTCCCCTACTTTCCCTTTTATTACCTTGGTTTTTCGAGCATCTGCATACTTTTCTTTTAATTCTGCCAACTCTTTTGAAACTGTAGAAATGATCTTTTTTGGAGATGCAAGTAGTTCTTTGAATCCTTTTATTGTATTTAAGATTTCTTTTAATTCATCTTCAACTTTTTGTCTTTCAAGAGCCGCTAGTCTTCTAAGTTGCATATCAAGGATTGCCTGGGCTTGAAGATCACTAAGCTTGAATTTCTTCATAAGACCGGTCTTTGCAGCATCCGCGTCTTTACTTCCTCTAATCAATTTAATGACAGCATCTAAATTATCAAGAGCTATTTTAAGACCTAATAGTATGTGTTCTCTTTCTTGAGCTTTTCTGAGTAAATAAAGTGTTCGTCTTACCACTACTTGTTGTCTGTGCTTGATAAACTCCTCTAGGACCATCTTAAGAGTCATAAGCTTTGGTTCGTTATTTAAAAGAGCAACCATATTTGTATTAAATGTGGTTTGCAAAGGAGTAAATTTATAAAGTTGATTTTTGATCTTATTTACTACGGCGTCGCGTTTTAGTTCTACTACAATCCTCATCCCCTCTTTATTTGATTCGTCTCTTAAATCTGAGATACCAACTATCTTTTTCTTTTTAACAAGATCTGCAATTTTAGCTAAAAGTGTGGATTTGTTGACCATATAGGGAATCTCAGTAACTACAAGAGCTATCTTTCCACCTTTTTTCTCCTCTACATCCATTTTTGCTCTAGTTACTGCCCTACCCTTTCCTGTTGCATACATCTGAACTATCTCTTTATGATCATAAATCGTTCCACCTGTAGGAAAATCAGGCCCCTTAATTACAGAAACTAGGTCTTCAACATTAGCTTCGGATGAAAAGTCAATCTCAGCTGCCCCATTTTTACTATCCTTACCTGGTTTTTTGCCGATACTATCTGCTTTTTCTATTAAAATATTAATCCCATCAATAATTTCTCCCAAGTTATGCGGAGGAATATTTGTTGCCATACCTACAGCAATTCCAGTAGCTCCATTTATTAACATGTTAGGAAGAAGTGATGGTAAATAGATAGGTTCTAAGTTTTGAAGATCATTTAGCACAAAATCAACAGTTTCTTTATCAATATCTCTATAAATTTGTTCAGTAATTTTTTGAAGTTTACACTCTGTATATCGATATGCAGCTGGAGGATCTCCATCTATACTTCCAAAGTTTCCCTGTGGAAAAATTAATGGGTATCTAAGTGAAAAGTCTTGCGCCATTCTAACTAAAGTGTCATAAACAGATGTATCTCCATGAGGATGATACTTTTTCATAACTTCGCCAACAACAGCAGCACATTTATTAAATTTTCCAGCAGCCGTATACCCTTGCTCTTGCATAGCATAAATTATTCTTCTTTGAACAGGTTTTAGGCCATCTCTAACATCAGGTAATGCACGAGATACAATAACGCTCATTGCATAATCTAAATATGCACTTTGCATCTCTGTAGTTATCTCAGTTTTGAGAATACCCTTATCACTAGTTTTGGGCGTATCTTCAGTTTTTTCTGGAGTTTTATCTGCCATATATTTAACCTATTTATTCTACCAGTTTTAAGTGTGTTTTTGAATAGGAAAAACTACAATTTTAAGAATCTATCCATATATTCTTTTCGTTCAATCACGCGGTCGGTTTTGCCAATATCTTTTTCAAATTTCACTCCAAACTCTTTCGAAAGAAGATCTTTTATATAGTCGTTGTCTGTGACAATGAAACTAGTACCTTTTGAAATACTAGGAGCATTAAAAAACCAAAATTCGGATCCAAAATTTGCTACTGCTTTTTTAATTGTTTCTTCATTTTCAAGTACAAATTTTTCACTATCCCAAAGTTCAAGCTGTCCCATGGTAACGCGTTTTCCAATTCCTTCATAAAAATGATGCTCTTTAGTGTCATTTATTATTGCTTGGTACGGATCCTTAAGTATTTCTTTTTCCCAGTCTGCGAAATACTTTTCCACCCAATCTTTAGGAAGATCAGATATTTTCAAAAGTTGTTTAGCTGCTTTAATGTCACGTTTCTTTGTATTTTTTGCAGTAAAGTTTAAGGTATTACAAATAATTGCTGTATATAAAAGCCTTGCAGAAATCTGAGATATTTCTTTTTCTTTACCTCTTTTAATAAACTCTTCCCATATTTGGGTTGCAGCAGCACCTAAAGTTTCTATATGTGCCCCATCCCCTATTCTTTGTTGCCAGAATTCTTTATCCCATTCTCTGTGGTCATATATTTCTATTAAATTATCTATTGCATAATCCGGGATAATTTTAATGTAGGAGTTATCAACGCTTATAAAGGTTTTAGTTTCAGGACTAGGCTTTTTCAAAAAATCTACTTTCCAACTTCTTATCTCGTCTGTAACACTAGCATTTATTTTTCCAGGGATAATAATTTCGGAGTCCTTTCCCTCAAGTTTCAAAAGTTCGTTATAAGCAATAGCACAGGCGTAACCATCTAAGTCAGTAAAGTCACTTGCTGTAATAATTCCAACCTTTTCCATAATATGGGTATTATAACCATTTTCTTTTTTCTGTATAGCTCCCTTTTTCTGGCTTTGGTTCTTGCCACTTATGTTTTGGTTTCTTTTTAGTTAATTTTTCAATCTTTTCAATAACTTCACTAATCTCAGCATTGATAAAAAATTCTTGATCAAGCCAGTTATTATATGTAGCGTTTTCTCTCAGGTCTTTGTTGTGATTTGCAGCAAATCCTTTATGCATTGTTATGTATGTTCTTTTCTTTCTTAACTCAGCTAGTTTTTTCCTTAGGGCCTCTACATCCATATCCTTTTGTATACCAAATAACTTGTCCTTGCAGCAAGAGGGGTGTATTATGTTAAAAGAGAAAAGTCGGAAAGTGACTTTAGGGAAACCTGGAAAGGTTTCTTTTTTTGTTTCAAGTTTATGTAATATCTAGATTAGCTTTATGGGCGTTACTCACAATGAATCTTTTTCTTGGAGCGACTTCTTCTCCCATTAGAGTAGAAAACACCTCATCTGCCAGTGCTGCATCTTCAATAGTAATCTGTTTTAATATCCTAGTTTCTGGATTCATAGTTGTATCCCAAAGTTCTGGTGGGTTCATTTCTCCAAGACCCTTGAATCTTTGAATAATTGCTTTTTTACCTTCTGCTGTCTTTAAGAATTTCTTTCTAGCTTCATCTGTGAACAAGTATCTCTTCTCTTTCCCCCAGGTTGCTTTATATAAAGGTGGGAATGAGATATAAATGTGTCCTCCATTAATTAGTTCAGGCATGTGTCTGAAGAAGAACGTTAGGTACAAAGCATTTATATGTTGCCCATCTACATCTGCATCAGCAAGTGTAATAATTTTTCCATATCTGAGTTTTTCAATATCAAATGTCTCCCCTATTCCAGTTCCAAGAGCAATAATTAGTTCCTTAAACTTATCGGAACCAACAATTCTATCAAGTCGTGCTCTTTCTGTGTTTAATATTTTTCCAAAGATGGGAAGGACCGCTTGAATTTCTCTGTCCCTTGCTTGTTTCGCAGAACCTCCTGCTGAGTCTCCCTCTGCGATAAAAAGTTCAGTTCTTTCTGTATCTTTTGAGCTACAATCGGCAAGTTTTCCTGGTAAAACTCCTCCACCATCAAGTGCTGTTTTTCTAATTACGGTATCTCTTGCAGCTTTTGCCGCCATCCTTGCTTTAAAAGCTAAGATATTTTTTCCAATAATTGATTGAGCCTGCCTTGGATTTTCATTTAGGAATTGCTCTAGGGATTCTTTTACTACAGCTTCTACTGCATGTCTGACTACGGTATTTCCAAGCTTTCCTTTAGTCTGACCCTCAAATTGAAGTTCTTGGCTATTGAGCTTAACTGAAATTATGGCCGCTAGACCTTCTCTGAGGTCTTCTCCTGAAAGATTAGAGTCCTTTTCCTTAAGTATCCCATTCTTTCTTGCGTAGTCGTTTATAACCTTTGTCAATGCACTTCTAAAACCTGTTAGATGTGTTCCACCTTCAATGTTTTTTAAGTGGTTAGCAAAACAAATGACGTTTTCTCTAAAAGTATCGTTGTATTGAAGAGCAACCTCCACATCTACTTCTTTATGAGTTTTTTTGGCGTAGAACACCTTATCATTTAAGAGTCCTTTGTTTCTGTTGAGTGCAGTTAAGAACGACTTTATTCCTCCTTCAAAGTAAAAAGTATACCTTTGGTTACTTCTATGATCCAAAAGTTCAAATTTCACTCCAGCAGTAAGATATGCGTATTCTCTAATTTGTGTTTTAAAAAACTTTAAATCAAAATCTACAGTTTCAAATACACTGGGATCTGGTTTGAATTGAACAATTGTTATACTGTCGTCTTTCCAATCATCAAGATTAATGTTCCAACCAACTCCCTTAAGCTTAGATGGCTTTTTTAAATCAAGCTTTTCTACTGGTCTAGCAATATCTCCACCATCTTTATATTCTTGGATCATAGTTTTTCCGTCTCTTCTTGTTACAACCCTAAGCCAGACAGATAGGGCGTTTACAACAGACGATCCAACACCATGTAATCCACTAGAAACCTTATATCCACCACCTCCAAACTTTCCACCAGCGTGAAGTTTTGTAAATGCAAGCTCTAGTGCAGAAACCCCGTACCCTTTCTTTATCTCAAAAGGAACACCTCTTCCATTATCATAAACTGTGCATGAACCATCCTTGTTGAACTCTACTAAAATCCTGTCAGCATAGTGTGCAATAGCCTCATCCATGGAGTTATTTACGATCTCTGTAACTAGATGGTGAAGTCCTTCTTGGCCAGTAGAACCAATGTACATTCCAGGGCGCTTTTTTACTGGATCTAAGCCTTCTAATACCTGTATTTGTTCTGCTCCATATGCTTCTGATTTACTCTTTTTAGTACTTTTTTTTGTATCTTTCGCCATGACCTTATAATTTTATAGGAAAAGTATCACTTCAACAAGGGTTTTTTAGTTCTCGGAAAGGCTTAGTAGCAAGGTTTCAAGGGATAGTCTAGGATTAACATTTGTATGTTCTAAGTCATCCATAATCTGAATAATCTTTTCAATATTTATCCTGTGTTTTTCCTTCCCTGGGGCTTTTAGCATCTCTTTTCTTTCGTCACTAATCCAACTCTCTAGGGTATCAACAACATCTTCTCTTTCCTCTTTTGCTAGTTCTTGTGCAAAATCTAGTCTTTCTCCAAGGGACATCTTAGTTACCTTTTTTAGAGGTTGTAGGCTGTCTTTCTCATCCTTTTCACCCTTAACCGGAATTTGTCTACACCTAGATATAACTGTTTCTAGAAGAGAGTTCTGAAGCTTTGCAGTTAATATTATATTTGCATAACTTTGGGGTTCCTCTAGAGCTTTAAGAAGTGCATTTTGTGCTTGAGTAGTTAATTTCTCAGAATCGAAGATAAGAAGAAACTTGTTTTTTAATTCAAAGGGTTTTTGACTAAGAAAAGTTATCGCTTCTCTACTCTGAGAAATACCAATAGATTTTTTACCTTCTTCGGGTTTCAGAATTAATACATCTGGTTTTTTAGAAAGTTCGGAGTAATCGTACTTAGACTTAAGAATATTGTTTACCATCTCGATAGCCTTGTCTTTTCTTACATCTTTATTGCTACCAAATATTAATACTGATCCGTTCATGTGAGTATTATATCAGTCAAAGAAAAATCTCCCTTTGGAGTAAGAGAGATTTATTGTATTTTAAATCAACATGATATCTTGCTGCCCAGTTATGTGTATTTCTGCTCCTACATCATAAGCCTCCAGAATAGCTGTGACCTCAGCCTTTATTGGCGAATACAGTTCCGTAGGACCTACTACCTCTCGCTTGATATCGATTAATCGTTGTCCAATGCATTGTTTCCACTTTTTATCTTTCTTTATAGTTACAGTGATTACTAGGAGAATATTTTTTCTGGGAAATAAACCATCTATTTTTTTCAGCTCCGTGTCGAATTTAGAAGCAGCCTCCATACCGTTAAGGACGTTGTTTTTGGGTTTTTCATATGATACTTCCTTTAATACACCATTACCCTCAAAGAGAGTCATCTCCACATTTAAAGTTGGGATTTTGTCATCTTTATCCACCTTATCATCTCCTTTTATTTGTATTTCTGGGAGATTATAGCATGCTTTAATCCGTTGAAGTTATATAATATAGTTGATAACATAATAGAAGAAAATTACCTGCCCTATGTTAAAGCTTGATAAGGTTAAAACAGTTGCAGATGCTCTCTACAAAAAGAGTCTGATTACGTCAGATCAGCTATCTGCTATTAAATTTGAAAACGTTAATACTGGTAAAAGTCTTGAACAAGTAATTAAAGACAGAGGGTATGTTTCATCAGAAGATTTTGCAGAAGCCTTTGGCGACGTTTATGGTATTCCCTATGCTGGACTAATCACTTCCGAAGTTGATTCTAAGATATTAGATATTATTTCACTTGAGGTTGCTAGGAAGAATAAGATTGTTCCTTTTAAACTTGAGGGAGATAATTTATCTCTTGCAATGGTAGATCCCTTGGATCTTCAGACCATTGACTTTGTAGAAAGAAAAACAAAATACAAGGTAATACCATACATCACTACAGAAAAATCAATTGATAGGGTTTTAGAAGAACAAAAAGGAAAAGAACTTGGTGAAGAAATTACAGCAGCTATGGAGGAGATCTCGGAGACCACTCTTAAGATAGAAGAGGGTCATCAAGAGTTAACGGACGCAACGATACGAGATGCACCTATTGCACGAATAGTAGGAATGATCTTAGAAACTGCTGTAAAGACTGGGGCCTCAGATGTTCACTTAGAGCCAGGTGAGGGGGACTCAAGACTTAGATATAGAATAGATGGGATACTCCAGGAAAAAAGAAAACTTCCTAAAGAGATGCACGACTCGATTGTTGCTAGGATAAAGATTTTAGCAAAAATGAAGATAGATGAAAAAAGAGTCTCACAAGATGGTAGGTTTAAGGTTCAAGTTGGAAAGGCAGAGACCGATCTAAGAGTCTCAACCCTACCCACTATATATGGAGAGAAAGTTGTTATCCGTTTATTAAAAGAAGAAGGGATAGTTTACTCTTTCCGAGACCTTGGGATGAGAGGTCTTACAGTGAAACGATTTGAAGAGACTATTTTAAAGCCAAACGGTATGATTCTCGTTACGGGACCTACTAGCTCTGGTAAAACCGTTACCTTAGCATCTGCTTTATCTAAGCTAAACACTATTAGAGTCAATATTATTACACTTGAGGATCCAGTTGAAGTACGAGTAGAGGGAGTAAATCAGGTTCAGGTCAATCCTCAGGCAGGGCTAACGTTTGCTGTAGGGTTAAAGTCTTTTCTTAGACAGGATCCTAATGTAATAATGGTAGGAGAAATTAGAGATGGAGAGACTGCCGAGCTTGCAGTTCACGCTGCACTTACTGGTCACCTTGTTTTATCTACTTTACACACAAACTCAGCAGCTGGAGCGGTTCCTAGACTTTTGGATATGGGTGTTGAGGATTTCTTTTTGGCATCTACTCTTAACGCTGTTGTCGCCCAACGTCTTGTTAGAAAGATATGCCCTGAATGTAGAGAGGAGTATGAGCCTCCAAAAGAAATTGAAACAGGCTTAAGAAAAACTCTTGATGATCTAGCACAGAATAAAACCCTAATGCTTAAAGACACAGAGACTGCAAAACTAGTAAAAACATTTAGTGCAAAAAAGAAACTCGTTTTATATAGAGGTAAAGGTTGTAATAAGTGCGAGAGTGGTTATAAGGGACGAGTAGGAATATTTGAACTCTTACCGATGTCAGAAAGACTGTCTGCTGCAACACTAGACAAGTCTCCTGCAAGTAAAGTACAACAAATTGCTTCTGAGGAGGGAATGATTACCCTACTCCAAGATGGATACCTCAGGGCACTTGAGGGTGTAACCACAATTGAGGAGGTAATGAGAGTTGCGAAATAATTATGCCTAGACTTAATGCAACACAACTTTTAGAAAAGGTATTAGATTTAAAAGCTTCTGACCTACACCTGTCTGTGGGAGCTACTCCACATATTAGAATAAATACATTACTCAGACAATTAGAGGGTTATGAGGAGTTATCTACTGATGATATTGAATACATACTTTCTCAAATATTAGATACCAAACAAAGAGAAATACTTGATGTAAATAAAGAGCTTGATTTTAGTATTGCTCTTGGTAAGAAAGCTAGATTTAGAGTAAATGCATACTTTCAAAAAGGGTATCCTGCCATCGCTTTTAGATACATTCCTATCGAAATCCCTGATTTTGATACTCTAAATCTTCCTGAGGGGTTAATTAATCTTTGTGATATAAAACAGGGGTTGATCTTTGTTGTAGGTCCCGCAGGACATGGTAAGTCTACAACCATTGCAGCTATGTTAGACAAGATCAATCAGACGAGAGCTGAACACATTATTACCATTGAGGATCCAATAGAATATATCTTTGCAGATAAAAAGTCTCTTGTGGAACAAAGAGAGATGTATCTAGACACTCATTCATGGGACGTAGCCCTTAAATCTGTATTAAGACAAGATCCTAACATCGTATTTGTTGGTGAGGTTAGAGATGCGGAGACAATAAAAGCAGTTCTTCAAATTGCAGAAACAGGACACCTAGTGTTTACTACCCTACACACAAACTCAGCAGCTCAAACCATAGATAGAATAATCTCATCATTTCCTGCTGAGAAACAATCAGAGATAAAGGCTCAGCTCGCTCAAGTCGTTGAAGTTATCATCTCTGAAAGACTTATTCCTTCCCAGGATCATGGAATAATTCCTGCCTTTGAAATTATGGTAGAGACAGACGCTATCTCTAATCTAATTCGAGAAGGTAAAGCTCACATGATTGATAACGTAATTAGTACTTCTGCTCAGCTTGGGATGATTAGTCTAGAGAAGAGTATGGCCGAACTAATTAAAGAGGGAAAGATAACATTTGAGGATGCAGTCAAATTTACAGAAAGACCAAATGAGCTAAAAAGGCTTGTAGATAAGTCTTAACCTATGCCTATCTTTACCTACACAGCAAAAAATATTTCAGGAACAACTATTGCGGGGAGCGTAGACGCAAGGTCTAAGGAGGTTGCAGTTGATTTACTAAAGGGTCAAAAACTTGTTGTTATTGATATCCAAGAAAAGAAGGAAGGTATTTTAGATCAGTTAAGAATATTTAGAGGTGTTCCACAAAATGAGGTTGTTACTTTTACTAGACAGCTTTCAACTATGATCTCAGCAGGTCTTCCCATCTCAAGGGCGTTGGAGGTGTTATCGAATCAATCTCAGCACGAAAGGTTCCAAAAGATAATTTTAGAAATATTAAGATCTGTTGAAGGTGGGGCATCTCTTTCTATGGCCCTTTCTACGTATCCAGAGATATTTCCAAACACTTACCAATCTCTTGTAAGAGCTGGAGAGTCTTCTGGAAAACTAGATACTATTCTTAAAAGACTTGCAGATAACATGGAGGCGGCAAGAGAGCTTGATAGTAAATTTAAATCAGCAATGATTTATCCAAGCATTGTTTTTGTAGCCATGATTGGTGTTTTCATAATTTTAATGATTTTTGTTATTCCAAAATTAGCTGATATGTATAAAAACTTAAATGTTCCCCTTCCCGCAACTACTCAGTTCATGATTAGTTTTTCGACTTTTATGGTCAAGTATATCTATGTTTTCTTTATAGTCATTGTAGGGCTTGCTCTAGTTATAAGATCGTATATGAAGTCAGAAAAAGGAAAAGAGATGACATCAGAGATAATTTCGAGACTTCCAGTCTTTGGAAATATTATTAAGCAAAAAGATTACGCAAGTTTTAGTAGAACTCTCTCTCTTCTAATAAACGCTGCTGTACCGATCGTCGAGGCATTAAATATTGTTAGCACAGTTATGAGCAATCAAACATTTAAGAAGGCAGTAATAGGTGCTGGTGAAGCTGTAGAAAAAGGAAGTGCTCTCTCAGAATATTTTAGAAGTACCACTGTTTTTCCTCCACTCCTTGCACAGATGAGTAATGTTGGTGAAGAGACAGGAAAGATGGACGAAGTTTTAGAGCGAGTCGCCATCTATTATGAGGGTGAAGTTGATCATTTGGTAAAGGGCTTATCAGCTGCCCTAGAACCAATTATACTAGTAATGTTAGGTGCAATGGTTGGATTTTTAATAATTTCGATAATTACGCCTATTTACAAAATTACGTCTTCGATCTAATAATATATAAGTAACCTGAAAGGGGGTGAAAGAAACAAAACTTAAGATGAAACAAAAAGGTTTTACACTAGTTGAGCTTTTGGTAGTTATTGCTATTGTTGCTGTACTTGCTGGTGCAGTATTGATTGCTATTAATCCTCAAGCTTTAATTCAAAAGAGTCGAGATTCAAAGAGGCTTCAAGATATGGACACACTAGTTAAGGCTATTAACTTAGCTTTAGCAGATGGGGAAGTTACCCTAACTGTTGCAGGTCCTACACAATCTGACATGGGTGCTGGTGCACAAGACGTTGATGGTACAGGTTGGGTGTCTTTCACTGTTCCGGTTGGTAAGACTGGTCTTTCAAAGTTCATTCCAGCATTACCACTTGACCCACTCAATACGACAAATGTTTATACATTCCAATCTACACTTACAGACTACGAAGTTAATGCAGTCTTAGAGCATGCAGATAATACAGCTAAGATGAGTCTGGATGGTGGAGATAGCGCCGGTGCATACGAAGTCGGGACCGCGTTAACGATAATCACCTCCGGTACGTAATATCGTTAGAATTTAAACGGGGTCCTGCCTAGCAGGGCCCTTCGACTCCCCCATAAACTCAGAGAGGGTATTTTTTCTGTTGTGTTTGTTATACTCCTCCTTTTGTAGTAGTATTTCCCTGAAATTTAAATATCTAGATAAGGAGAGACAATATGAATGAAACGGTATTATTTGTTGCGCACCAGGATGATAGCCATGTGGTTTCAGGGTATCAATTTGCACTAGAAAAGGAGAACTATAAATTCGTGGATTGTATGACTCCCAAAGAAGCTCTTCAAAAGATGGGTGAAGTAGATATTATGATATTGTTTGCCCGCCCAGATTACTTTAATGTCTTTTTAAATAACTACAAAAGAGAGAAAATGCCTCCTCTGATTATTTTGGCGGGAATGAGATACAGGGTCATGCCTATACCAGAAGACGCTTTTATCATGGATGGGGCTACTCTACCTAGTGAGCTAATAAAAAAAGTTAAGGAAGTACTTTCTTGATCAACTATAAATGTCGCTTATTAGGAGGTAAGTGACATTTTTGTTTGTATTAACATCATGTACAATTTATTTATGGAAACTGCTTCTATATATTATTTAGTTCTATTTATACTCGGTACTTTCTTTGGATCTTTTCTTAATGTTATTTCAGATAGACTTCCAAAAAAAGAAAGTGTTTTGTTTGGAAGATCAAAGTGTGACTTTTGCAAGAAAAAACTTAAGCCAAAGCATCTTATTCCCCTACTCTCTTTTCTTTTTCAAAGAGGAAAGTGTGGGTATTGCAAGAAAAGATTAACTTTCTTGTATCCTCTCTCAGAAGCCTTAACTGGTTTTGCTTTTGTTGGTGCTGCTTATCTTTCCGGACTGTTAGTGCATACTGACTTTGCTAGTATATTTGGACTACTCTTTTACATTCTAGTTCTTAGTTTCTATATTGTGATGTTTCTTACTGACTATAAAGAATGTTTAATCCCAGATGTAATTGTGTTTCCTGCCATAATTTTCGTTCTAGTGTCGCTAGTTGCCACAAGAGCTATAGATCTATTTACCTTATACAAAAGACTATCTGGTGAAACATTTGGAACATACCTAATAAAAGCTGGGTATTTTGATAAACAACTTTGGTATGCTGCAAAAGATGTTGGTTATATCTTGGTTAGTGCTCTTATTATTTCTCTATTTTTCTATTTCTTAGTTTGGGTAACAAAGGGTAAGGGTATGGGAGGTGGAGATGTTAAGCTTGGGTTTCTAATAGGGCTTGTGAATGGATTTCCACATAATATTGTTGCAATATTTTTAGGGTTTGTCCTTGGCGCAGTCTACAGCCTTTTATTAATTGGGATTAGAAAGAAAACTTTAAAAGATACGATTGCATTCGGGCCGTTTTTAATAACAGCCAGTTTAATAACACTATTTTATGGAGCTGATATCTTGAATTGGTACATTAATCTGTTTTGATTCTTCTCCTGTTTTTATAGTGCTCTTTGGCAGAGTAAACCAGAAAATACTTCCCTTTTCCTTTCCTTCTGAGTCTACACCTACTTTTCCTCCCATTCCTTCAATATATAGTTTTACGATATATAGACCTAGGCCTGTTCCCCCCGTGTCACTTGCAATGGTATAGCTCTCATCTATTCTTCCGAATTTATGGAAGAGTTTAGTTATATCCTCAGGGTTTACTCCGGACCCAGTGTCTTTCACCCAAACTTTAATATTATCTTTTTCTGATTCTACCCCGACGGTAACACTTCCTTTGTCCGTAAACTTAATAGCGTTATCTATAAGATTCATGACCACATCTTCTATCTTTTCAAGATCTGCATCTACAAAGATGTCTTTACATTTTTCATCAAAAGCTAGCTTTATTCCCTTTTTCTTTGATTTAATTTCAAAGCTAGTTAAAACATCATCTATGACCTTACAAATATCAATTTGCCTTAATGTGAAAGAGACTTTATTTTGTTCAAACTTGCTAATATCTAGCATGTCGTTGATAAGAGCTATCATTCTTTCAGTTCCTTTTATTGCTTTATTTAGATATTCCATTTGTTTTTTGCCAAGCTCACCTGACTTTTGTTTCTGAAGCATCCAGAGGTAACTCTTAACAATAGTCATAGGAGTTCTGAGTTCGTGGCTAGCAACAGTCAAGAATTCATCTTTCATTTTGTTTAATACTTTTAGATTCTCATATGCCTGGCTTAAGTTTTCTTTAGTAACTTTTAAATTCTTAAGTAG
>JBHPFT010000005.1:0-28354 GCA_042571445.1 Patescibacteria group bacterium | reverse complement strand
TACAAGTAATACCCCACACACAATAGTTAGGATAAATACTATCTTTTCTACACCTCGTAGTGACCTATATGCTGAAAAGGAGCTTTTTAGACCAGAGGTTAATCCTGTACTTTTTGACTGAATTAAAGTTAGAAGAATCAAAAGGACAGCAATAACTATTTGAGATGTTTTAGCAATATTTAATAAGTTCATCTTTTAGAACCAAGCCACTCCAAAAATGAGTACGTTAAAGATACTATCAAAGCAGAACATATCATAGCCTGAAAACTTGTCAAATCATAAGAGGGGAAAGAAAAACCTAAAATATTAAGTCCAGAAACAGTGGAAGAGTGAATACTAAACCCTGGAACAAAGAGTGTTGATACATATAAAACAATAACACTCATAGCAAAGGTCAAAAAAACAAAAGGTATGCCTTTTGTTGGTAAAGAAACTATGGAAATTAGTGGTTTTAAAAAGAAAAAAAGTAAAGATAGTCCTAGTACAAGTAAAGTTACGGTCTTGAAACTATCATTCCCATAATCAAAAGCTCCTATAACCTGTCTAGCTGCTTCCAAAGATAATGATGTATAAATTAAGGCCCGTAAAATCTTTTTCATGGCTTAATTATACCCCAAGAGCCTTCTTTCTAAGAAGGTGGTGGTACCTTTGTGCAAACCTATGTGCCTCATCCCTGAGGTGAATTAGTAATTTTAATCCCTCATTATTCCTAGATAATTTAACCTCTTTAAATGCATCCCCATCCTTAAAAACAAGGGTTTCTTCCTTCTTGGCAAGACCCACAACAGGTACAAAGAGATCTAAGTCTTTCATAGCCTCTAAAGCTGCAGAAACCTGAGGCCTTCCCCCATCCATTACTACAAGATCAGGTATTGGCCACCCATCTTTCTTTCTTTTAAACCTTCTATATAAAACTTCGTACATCATAGAGTAATCATCCGGTTTTAACTTAAATTTAACCTTAAATCTCTTATACTCACTCTTTTCAATCTTCCCATCTATTGCTACAACCATAGATCCTGTGGCTTCTTTTCCGGAAATGTTTGAAATATCATAACACTCAATTCTTTCTGGAACTTTCTCAACCACTGGTAGTGCATTTGATATCTCACTTAATGCTTTTTTACTTAGATCTTCTAAGAGGTATGGGTTGTCAATATAGCTTTCTGGACTTCTAAAATCTGTTTGGAGGTAATAGAAGTTTTGCAAAAGATCTCTGAACCTAGCTGCTTTTTCATAGTCTTTTTCTTTTGAGGCTTTATCCATGTCTCTTTTTACACTCCTAACTAGCTGAGTAGTTCCTCCAGATAAAAGCTTTCTTATCTTTTTAACGTTACTCTTGTATTCTTTTAGGTCTTCCTCTAAAAAGTTTACACATGGGGCTAAACATACATTTATATGTCCAAATAAGCATGGGTTTTCTAACTTATGATATCTAGCAAACTTACTAACTGAACAATCTCGAAATAAAAATATTCTTCTTATTACCCTCATTACTTGTTTAACTACGTTTCCATTTGGAAAAGGACCAAAAACAACATCTTTTGGTAAGAGTTGCGTCTTTCTTGCAGTTGTTACCAGAGGCACTATCACTTTTTTATCATTAAGAACGACTTTCTCACTTCTGATAACAATGTAGATATGTGTCTTATCATCTTTTAAAACAATGTTGTATTTAGGTCTATACTTTTTAATTAATTCTGCTTCTAAAATAAGGGCTTCAAACTCAGATTCAACTTCAATGTGTTCAATGTCGTTAATTTTAGAGACTAGTACAAAGGTTTTTGAATCTGTATCTAACTTAAGATTGAAGTATGACCCAACCCTACTTCTTAAACTTTTTGCCTTACCAACATAGAGCACTCTCCCAGCTTTATTCTTAAAAAGATATACACCAGGAAGTTGTGGTAAATCTTTAACTTTTTTTCTTAAACTTTCCTTTTCCACAGAGATATTGTAGCATTTGGGAGATGAAAGATTTGCTTAAAATATTGCTATTTAGCCTTCTCCTAACACCAGGTAAGGTACACGCATCTGAGAACAACCAGTTCTCAATAAACTATGATTTAGAATATGATGTTTTGGAATCAGGGGAAACCCAAGTTACTCAAAAAACTATCATTACTAACCTAAAAAATGACTATGTACCAACAAACTATGCTTTTACTGCTAAGCATATGGCAATTTACGACGTTGAGGCTACCACAAATGGAGAAAGGTCGGAAGCAATTATTGAGACGAAAGATGACGAAACTCTGATTTCTGTAACAATAAATAACTATGCCATAGGAGAGGGGAGACAAAATTACATAAAATTCATATATAAAACATCAGACATTGCCAAAAGGACTGGAAAGATTTGGAATATATATATTCCTCGTATCCAAATTCCAGAGACAACCACTCTTTATAATGTGAAACTCCTAATTCCCGAAGACTTTGGACCTAAAATATACCTATCCCCTACTCCAGTTATTGAAAGAGGGGAAGAAAGTAAGAATACGTATTATTTAACTAAAGAAACATTTGTTGAAAACGGCATAACAGCAGCATTTGGAGAATATCAGTCACTTAACTTCAAACTTAAATATCAGCTAGAAAATACATCTTTTCTACCATTGATAAGAGAGATAGCACTGCCTCCCGATATTGAAGGTGTCCAACAGGTAAACTATCTTGAAATTAACCCCAAACCAAAGAGATTAAAAACAGACGAAGATGGAAATACCATAGCTTGGTATATTCTAGGACCTAAAAAAAGACTTGAGATAAGTCTAATTGGAGTAGCTAAGATATCCGGAAAACAAATAAATCCTGACTTTGGAAGAGAAATTAATGTAATCCCATCAGAACTGGTAAGAAAATATGCAGGAGAGGAAAAGTTTTGGGAAGTAGGCTCTCCAAATATTAAGAAATTAGTATCAGAACTTAAAGATGAAAACATCAATACAGTAAAAAATGCTCAAAAAGTTTATGAGTATGTGACTAAAAACTTAACCTACGATTTTGAAGCTTTAGAAGAAGGATTAGTTGAAAGACAAGGAGCAGAAATTGCTCTTACTCAAAAAGGTAACTGGACGTGTATGGAATTTACTGACCTTTTTATAACCTTGGCAAGGGCAATGGGAATACCAGCAAGAGAAGTAAATGGATACGCCTTCACAAATAATGAATTAGATAAGCCTCTTTCGATAAATCTTCAGGGTGGGGATGTACTTCACTCATGGGCAGAGTTTTATGATCCATTTTATGGGTGGATTCAGGTTGATCCTACTTGGGGGTCTACATCTGGAATAGACTACTTTACTAAACTTGATACAAATCACTTCACTTTTGTAATCAAGGGAATTGATTCAGAATACCCATATCCTGCAGGAGCATACAGGTTTAGTGATAATGAAAAACTTGTAGATGTGGCTCTTTCTCAGCAAAGCAATGAGGAGAGTTTTAAACCTTCTCTTGAGATAAAAAAGAAAGCAAATATAAATATCTTTGAAATGATAAGAGGAAATAATAAATATAAAATTACAAATAACAGTGGAACATTTATATATAGCTTAGAAGGAAAAACTCTACCTCCAGGAACATCTACAACACTATACTTATCAAAAAACCTAAGAAATGTTGCTTTTGAGGATATAAATCATAATAAATACTCTATAGGTCTATAATTTGGTATAATATCAGAAATGCATTCAAGGAGAGATATCGATGGAAGGATCAACAACTTTGAGACTGCCTTTGTTCCAAGCTATAGCTTTTCAACATAGTTTAAGAAAAAAGGTTGATGGTATGAGGATCCATGAGAATGATCCAGAACTTTCGGGAATGGTACGCATTAAAACGAATACGAAAAAAGAGGAACGAAATGATCAAGATAAGAGACACAATTAAAATTTGGGCTATCATATTAATGTCCAAACTCTTGAAACTTCAAGTAAATTCTAAGAAGAAAATTGTTATGGTTTACGATGGAGATAAAGGAGTACTTAAAATAATATATAATTAATAAAACAAAAGGGGTTCACACCGAGCCTCTTTTATTTTTTATACTTTCTTATCGCGTCAGCAGTGTATGAGCCTTTTGCAGATCTAAGGTCTAAAAGGGTACCTTCAAAAAGTACTTCCCCACCCTCTTCCCCGCCTTCAGGCCCAAGGTCTATCACCCAATCACAGTTTTTTATTACATCCAAATTATGTTCAATCATAACAACAGTGTTGCCTCTTGCTGTAAGTCTCTTACATATAGAGATCAAGTTTTCTAAATCTGCAAAGTGAAGACCTGTTGTAGGTTCATCTAGAATATAAAGAGTACTTCCTGTGGATCTTTTTGATAGTTCAAGACCCAGTTTTACTCTTTGGGCCTCTCCACCAGATAGGGTTGGTGCTGGCTGACCAAGTTTAATATAACCAAGACCAACATCGTAGAGTGTTTGAAGCTTCTTCCTAATTCTTGGAATATTTGCAAAGAACTCTAGAGAATCCTCTACAGTCATGTCTAGGACTTCTGCAATATTCCTACCTTTGTAATCAACCTCAAGTGCCTCATCGTTATATCTCTTTCCTTTACATACATCACACTTTACATAAACATCAGGCATAAACTGCATCTCAATCTTAATCTGCCCTTCCCCTCTACAAGCCTCGCATCTGCCACCCTTAACATTAAAACTAAATCTTCCAGGTTTATAGCCTCTTAATCTTGCTTCTTGGGTTTGAGAGTAAAGAGTTCTAATATAGTCAAATACTTTTGTGTATGTAGCAGGATTTGACTTAGGAGTTCTTCCAATAGGACTTTGATCAATAGCAATAACATTAGAAATGTTCTCAACCCCAGAAAGTGATTTAAAGGGAAGGGGCTTCTCCTCAATCTTAAGTCCGTACTCTTGTCTTAAACCTGTATAAAGAGTGTCCATAACTAACGTAGATTTTCCCGATCCAGAAACACCTGTGATACACGTGAACTTACCAAGAGGAATATTTAAATCTATCCTTTTTAAGTTTCTGCCCTCTGCTCCCTTTAAAGTTAAGTATTTGCCACCTACTTTCTTTTGTACCTTATGATTAGTTTCTTGTTCTAAAAGATCCTCGAAGGCTTTTTGAGCTTTCACTCCGTTACTCCCAACGGTAAGTTTTCTAGAAAGATACTTTCCTGTTAGAGAAGCTTTATTCTTCATAATCTCTCCTGGAGTACCCTCTGCAATTATTTTTCCTCCGTGATCTCCAGCACCTGGTCCAAAATCAAAAATGTAATCAGATTCAAACATAGTTTCAGCATCGTGCTCTACAACTAAGATTGTGTTTCCAATATCTCTAAGGTGATGAAGAGTTCTAATAAGTTTTCCCTGATCTTTTTGATGAAGACCAAGTGAGGGCTCATCTAAAACATACAAGACACCAGATAAACCTGATCCAATTTGAGAAGCAAGTCTAATTCTTTGAGCTTCCCCACCAG
The DNA here is from genome assembly GCA_042571445.1 of Patescibacteria group bacterium. GTDB lineage: Bacteria > Patescibacteriota > WWE3 > UBA101185 > UBA10185 > JAHIRX01. The sequence goes on along the minus strand of JBHPFT010000005.1, from coordinate 22,899 downwards.
AAAGTTCTGCCGAAGCTCTATTTAAAGTTAAGTATCCTAGACCAACATCAACTAGAAACTTAATTCTGTAGTTAATTTCCTTCATGATGGTCCCGGCTATCTGATTTTCTCTTTCTGTTAGTTTCTCTGGAAGATCTTTAAACCACTTTTGAACTTTAGTAATTGAAAAACTAGCAACTTCTGAAATATTTTTAGCATCTAAAACCACCGAGAGAGATTCATTACTTAACCTCGCTCCTTTACACCTAGGGCATAGCTCTTTAATCATATATTTCTCTATCTCATTTCTAATATAGTCAGATTCTGTTTCTCTGTGTCGTCTAGAAAGATTTGGAATAACTCCCTCAAACCTAGCATCAAAGTCTCTCTTAGCTCCTTCCTGATTTCTATAAATTACTCTAAATTTCTTCTTTCCAGCACCATATAACAAAATGTCTTTATGTTCTTTTTTTAGTTCTCCAATAGGTGTATCTATCGAAAAACCATAGTCTTCAGCTACTGCTTTTATTACTCTGGAAGTCCACGTAACATGCTCGAAAAGTTTAGTCCAAGGTAGAACTCCACCTTCTGATATAGATAGCCTTGGGTTTATTAACATGTTTTCTTCAATTTTGAGTTCAGTCCCAATACCATCACATGTAGGACACGCCCCATGAGGAGAATTGAATGAAAATGTTCTAGGTTCTATCTCAGGTAAAGAGATATTACATACAGGACAAGCGAAGTTTTCAGAGAAAAGATAATCTTCAAAACTTTTAGGAGTATCTTCAAAATCGAATGTTTTATCTTTAACAACGGTAACGATAACATTACCTGTACTCATTCTTAGAGCTGTCTCTACAGATTGAAATATCCAACTTCCTAGTTCTTTTCTGTCTTTCTCACTCTTAAGCTTCTTTTTACTAACAATATGTCTAGAAACTAAAGCATCAATAGTGTGTTTATTTGTCTTAATTAAATTAAAATCCTCGTCTAAACTTCGAACATCACCATCAATTCTTGCTCTAATGATTCCTTGTTTCTTAAGATTTTCAAACAAATTAGAATACTCACCTTTTCTATCTTTAATAATAGGAGAAAAGATAATAAATCTAACACCTCGCTCACTACTAAACTCCTTCTCTTCTTTCACAGTTTCGATAATCTTTTGGGAAATCTCAGCAGCAGATTGTCTTTGTATCTCACGTCCACACTCAGGACAATGGGGGTGTCCAATACGAGCATACAAAAGTCTAAGAAAATCATAAACTTCAGTTATAGTTCCAACTGTAGATCTAGGATTTTTACTTGTAGTTTTTTGATCAATAGCAATAGCAGGAGAGAGCCCTTCAATCTTTTCTACATCAGGCTTATCCATTACACCTAAAAACTGTCTAGCATATGCAGATAAACTCTCAACATATCTTCTCTGACCCTCAGCATAGATAGTATCCATAGCAAGAGATGATTTACCTGATCCAGAAACACCGGTAAATACCACCATTTTATTCTTAGGAATATCTAAGTTAATATTTTTAAGATTATGTTGGTTTGCACCTCTTACTAAAATATGATTTAAAGAATTCTTATCCATACAAATTTCCCCTGCGTGTTCAATAAACAAACACAAATGGGTTAGTCAACTAAGTGTACATAAGAAAATATTATTTGTCTACGGGTTTTATTTGGGTTTAGATTCTCTTAAGATCTCTTATCTTATCTCTAATATTAGCTGCCTTCTCGAAGTTTAGAACTTCTGCTTCTAGCTTCATTAGTTTCTCTAGTTTCTTTATCTCTTTCTTTAGTTCTTGAGGTGGTAGCTGCTTATAATCAATATCTTGCCAATCATCTTTCTTACCTTTTAGTTGTTCTTCTAGCTCCTCATCAATTAGTTTTTCTCTTATTGGTTTAGTAATTTGTACTGGAGTTATTTTATTCTTCTCATTGTATTCAATCTGAGTATCTCTTCTTCTTTCTACCTCAGCTATTGCTCTTTTCATGCTTCCTGTGATGTTATCTGCATACATTACTACTTCACCTTGAATGTGTCTTGCTGCTCTTCCCATAACCTGAATAAGAGAGGTGTCACTTCTTAAAAATCCTTCTTTATCTGCATCAAGTATTGCAACAAGTGCTACCTCTGGAAGGTCTAGTCCCTCTCTTAGAAGGTTTATTCCAACAAGTACGTCATACTCACCTTTTCTTAGGTCATCTAGGATATCTGTTCTTTCAAGAGTTGCAATATCTGAGTGAAGATACGTTACCTTTATATCTTTATCCTTTAGGTACGCTGCCAGCTCTTCCGCCATCTTTTTAGTTAAGGTTGTAACTAATACTCTTTGTCCTTTTTCTATCTTTTCCCTTATCCTTGATTCCAAATCTTGAATTTGTCCTTTTGTGGGAAGAATTGTTATCTCAGGATCTGTAATTCCTGTAGGTCTAATTAGAAGCTCTGTAACTTCTTTTTTACTCTGAGTAATCTCCCACTCTTTTGGTGTGGCACTTACATACGTAGTTAATCCTCTTCTTTTCATAAATTCATCAAAGTTAAGAGGTCTATTATCAAGTGCTGATGGAAGTCTAAATCCATAATCAATAAGTGTTTGTTTTCTAGATCTATCTCCGTTATACATCCCCCCAATCTGTGGAACTGTAATATGAGACTCATCAATTACTAGTAAAAAATCTTTTGGAAAGTATTCAAGTAGTGAGTAGGGGGCCTCTCCCTCTTTTCTTCCATCAAAGTATCTCGAGTAGTTCTCAATTCCTTTGCAATAACCAAGCTCTTGAATCATTTCAAGATCATAATTTGTCTTCTGATTAAGTCTGTATGCTTCAATTTGTCTTCCAGCATCTTTTAATTCTTTAAGTCTCAGTTCTAAGTCTCTTCTAATGTCACCGATCACCTCTTTTACCTTTTCTTCAGGAGTAATGTAGTGCTTTGCTGGATAGATTAAAACAAAATCAGGGTCATAAATACCCTGAGGTTGAATAGTTTCTCCAGTCATAGGATTAATATAGGTAACGTTTTGCAAAATATCATTAAACACTTCTAGCCTTACTGCGTAATCTCGATAAGCAAGATAGACGTCAACTACATCTCCTGTAACTCTGTAACTTCCTCTAACAAAATCATAATCTGATCTATCATAGTGGGTCTGAGCTAATCTTTTTAGTAGATCAGACATTCTTAACTTCATTCCTTTCCTTAACTCTACTGCTACCTTTCCATATTCAGCAGGAGAGCCTAAGTTATAGATACAAGAAACTGAAGCTACAACTATTACATCTTTTCTAGTTAGAAGTGATGTAGTGGTAGAAAGTCTAAGTTTTTCTATCTTTTCATTTATATCTGCATCTTTCTCGATGTAGGTATCTGTAGATGGGATATAACTTTCTGGTTGGTAGTAGTCATAGTAGCTAACAAAGTATTCAACAGCATTTTCTGGAAAGAACTCCCTAAACTCTTGGTAAAGCTGTGCTGCCAGTGTTTTGTTGTGAGATATAACTAAAGTAGGTCTGTTTAGGTTCTTTATAACGTTTGCCATAACAAAGGTCTTACCTGACCCCGTTACACCCAAAAGAACTTGATCTTTTTTACCAGATTCAATATTCTTGGTGATTTTTTCTATAGCTTGTGGTTGATCTCCCGTTGGTTCGAAAGGAGAAACAAGTTTAAACATACAACAAAATAATACCACAGGCTTTGGGTTTTCTTTGTGTTTTGTTATAATCTTTTGGAATAAAGGAGAACAAATGAGTATAGAAAAAAGAAGAATGATTAAAACAACTTTTGCCCAACCTGATGATGTAAACGCAGACTGTGTGGTGTTGGAAAAAGGCACCATAATCCATTTCGAAAACGGGGTTAAGAAACACGTGTATGTACACAAAGTTGAAAATGGAAAAGAAGTACATGTGGGTAAGGGTCCTTTTAACAAAGAAGAGTACACAAAAATTACTAACAATTCAGCCCAATTAGAAAGCTAGTTGGGCTAGAATTTTACCTCTTGACATCTTCGGTTTAGTTTCGGTACTATGAAAATACGAAGAAAAACCATAAATTTACCTAAGGAGGATAAAAAATGAGTCCAGTAACCCTTTATAAAAAACAAAAACAAATTTTAGATTTTCTTTCTCAGTATATTCAATCAAATGGGTATTCCCCTACTTTACAAGAAATAGCTGATGCAATGGGTCTTTCTTCACTCGCTACAGTTCATGAACATCTTCAAGCATTAGAAAGGAAAAATGTCATTAAACGTTATGATGGCGCGGTCCGAGGCATTGAAATAGTAGATAATTCTGTAAACTCCAACCTAAGTGCTATAGAACTTCCTCTCATTGGTTACATTGCTGCTGGTAAACCAATTGATGCTATTCAAGACGATGACCCAATCACTACTGTAATGGTATCTCCAGACATGGTTTCTAAATCAAAAAGATGCTTCGTACTTCAAGTAAAAGGAGACTCTATGATTCAAGAACATATTGAAGACGGAGATTACGTAGTATTAAAGCAACAAGAAACAGCAGAGAACGGAGATAAGGTTGTTGCACTAATTGATCATGAGTTTGCCACTCTTAAAATATTCTATAAAGAAAAGGGTGGGAAAATTAGACTCCAGCCTGCAAACGATAAAATGGATCCAATTATTGTTGATTCTAAGCAACTAACTATTCAAGGTGTAGTTACAGGTATTATTAGAAGATACGCTTAACATCCAAAAAATCTTCCTGTAGACTTAAATTTGTCCATGGGAAACCTTATTTTACCAATAATTGAATACCTAGAAAGATTATCTCAGCACGTTCCTCTTGAAGTTTTTACTATTGTTGGCACATTTCTGGAAGAAGTTATTGCTCCCATCCCATCTCCCTTTGTATTAACTACTGCGGGCAGTATTACTGCAGCTCAGAATAACCCCCTTTCGTATATCCTTTTTATTGCTTTACTTGGTGCAATAAGTAAAACCTTTGGTGGATGGCTTCTGTACGTTCTTTTTGATAAGGGTGGTGACTTTCTTGTAGACAAAATTGGAAAGTTTTTAGGAGTCACCAAAGGGGAGATTGAAAAGATTGGTAGTTATCTAAACGGTGGGTGGAAAGAAAAGGTTATACTGTTTGTTTTAAGGGCCCTTCCTATGGCTCCAAGTTCTCCAATATCTATTACGTGTGGTTTGATAAAACTAAACATGAAAACATTCTTAGTAACCACCTTCTTTGGAACCATTATCCGTAACCTTTCTTACCTTTATCTTGGATATACTGGTCTTGCTGCATCTAAATCCGTAGCTTCTGGATTAGAAAGAAGTGAGAGTATCGGTCAGATTGTTGTTATTGCTGCAATAGTGATATTTCTTATCTGGGGATTTTTAAAAAGAAAGAAAATTTTTGGTGGAAACGGAGAAGACTTACTTAAAAAGTATTCTCATGCAATAACTCCAGAGATAAGAAAAGAGTACTCAGAAAATACTATCCTGAAAGCGCTTCAAACATTAACTTACCACCATCCAGACCACCTACCTAAAAAGCAATCAAACAAACACTCAACGATATATATCTTTAGACACGGTCAGTCTGAAGATAATAAAAACTTCATTTTTAGTGGTTGGAGAAAAGCTCCCTTAACAGATGTTGGTAAGGAACAAGCTAAAGTACTAACCTCCAAACTTAAAAATATTAGGTTTGGAATGATAGTCTCCTCCCCTCAAATTAGGGCAACAGAAACCTTAGAAATTGCCTTGTCAAAAAATGAGAGTATACAAAACCTAGAAGTAATTACAGACAGAAGAATAATGGAAAGATCCTACGGAGATCTCCAAGGTCAGAGTAAGTTAGAAGCATATCTTAAGGATCCTGAGGGACTAAAGAAAATAAGAAGAACTTGGGATGGTACACCTCCAAATGGTGAGAGTATCGAGATGGTTTATAAGAGAGTTTCAGAGTTTTGCGATGAACTAATTCCAAAGATTAAAGGTAAAAATATAAATGTAGCAATCTCATGCCATGGAAACTCTATTAGATGTTTTAGAGGATATTTTGAGAATTTAAGCCATGAAAGAATTGCTACTGTAGAGACTCCTCTTGGACAGGATTACGCTGCATACACAATTAAAGATTAGTGTTCTTGAAATACTTCTAATATCCTATTGTATTTTGCTACTCTTTCCCCTCTTACTGGGGCTCCTGATTTAATAAAATCTGCATCAACAGCTAGTGCCAGGTCTGAGATAAATGAGTCTATGTTGTCACCACTTCTGTGAGAGACAACAATACTCATTTTGGCCTTTCTAGCCAGCTTTATAAACTCAAAAGTTTCTGTGAGTGTACCTACTTGATTTGGTTTAACTATTACAGCATTAGCAAGCTTCTTTTTTATAGCTTCAGCAAGAAGGGTTGGATTTGTTACTACTAAGTCATCTGCGACTACCATCAGTTTATCTGAAAATTTCTTATAGAAATCTGACCAACCTTTAAAGTCTTTCTCATAAAACATATCTTCTACAAAAATCATTTCATATTTTGAAAGTATCCTGTTGTAGTACTCAAGTAACTCTTCTGTGTTCAGTTCAATGTTTTCTTCACTGATATCATATATCCCATCCTTATAGAAAGATCCAGCAGCTACATCCATTCCCAAAAACACATCACTACCTACCTCATATTGAACGTTTGCTGCTCTTTTTATAAAATCTAGGGCTGTGTCACTACTAAGTTCATGTGGTTCAAACCCACCCTCATCCCCAACTGCAGTTTCAAAATCTTCACTTACTAAGAGTTCCTCTAAATTGTGGTAGATATTAACTCCCATTTCCAAAGCCTTATCAAAAGGAGTATTTAAAGCAGGAATTACCATAAATTCTTGAATAGAAAGATTATTCTGAGCATGCTTCCCACCATTTAATACATTAAATATGGGTGTTGGATAAGAAATATCACCATTTTTTTCTTTTCCTGAGTAAAGTTTTGAGAGATACTCATAAAGTTCTATTTCTTCAGAATCGGAAGAAGCTCTAGCCACAGCTAAAGAAACTGAAAGAATGCTATTTCCCCCAAGTCTGGATTTATTTGGAGTGCCGTCCATTTCAACAAGAATCTTATCTATTTCTTTTTGATCAGAAGCATCTTTCCCAACTAAAACCTCAGAGATAGTGTTATTGACTATGTCTAGGGCCTTATCAATTTCTACATCTACAGCTTCATTTTCGCCCTCGGAGGCCCCATTAGGAACAGGTTGTATGCCCTCTGATTCATCATCTAGAATTACCTTTGTTTCGATAGTCCATCTACCTCTGGAGTTTAGAATCTTTCTTGCTGAAATAGAATTAATCTTTGCCATCGTACATCACCCTTATTTCTTCTTTTTATCCCTGCCTAAAATTTTCTTTTCTGCATCATAAACAATCTCTCTAGTTTTTTCGATCACATCAGGACTAACAGATACGGAAGTTATTCCCCAATCAACAAGCATTTCAACAAGTTTTGGATAAACTGATGGTGCCTGACCACATATTGAACATGTAATTTTTCTCTTTCTACACGTCGTTACTAATTTCTCAAGGGAAGCAAGTACTGCAGGGTCCATCTCACTGTATACATGAGCCACCCTTTCGTTATCTCTATCAACACCAAGTGTTAACATTGTTAGATCATTGGAACCAATAGATACTCCATCAATACCCTCATCAATAAAATCATCAAGCAGAATAACGTTTGACGGAATCTCAGCCATCATCCAGAATTGAAAACTTCCAGATCTTCTTAGCCCATTTGCTGACATTATCTTTTTAACCTCTCTTAGTTCCTCTGTTGATCTTACAAAAGGCATCATCACCCAAAGATTTTTGAATCCCATCTTATTTCTTACTTTTTTAATTGCAGAAAGTTCCATTTCAAATACGTCATCATCTTTGATATATCTCGAAACACCTCTAAAACCTATCATGGGGTTAGGCTCATCTTTTTCAAACTCGGCGCCACCCTTTAGGTTTGCGTACTCATTTGTTTTGAAATCACTAAATCTATAAACAACAGGTCTTGGGTGGAATGCTTCTGCAAACTTAGCTATCCCTTCTGCAAGTTGATCGATAAATTCTTTCTTCTTTCCATCCTTAATAAACTTTCTTGGGTGTGTCCCAATGTTTGCAATGATAAATTCTGCTCGAAGCAGGCCAATTCCGTCTACATTTCTCTGGGACATCTCAAAAGCAAGTTCTGGTTCTGCAAGATTCAGATAAATCTTTGTGGCTGTTTTTATCTTTGATGTGTCTATCTTTGGCTTTTCGCTTTCTTTTATCTCAACGGTGATATCTTTCTCATATACTTTTCCTCTTTCCCCATCTACGGTTATAACTTCATTATTTGAAAGCATTTTAGTAGCATCTGTAGTGCCTACTACAGCGGGTACACCCAGCTCTCTACTAACAATCGCAGCATGAGAGGTCCTCCCACCAAGATCTGTAACGATAGCAGCTGCCCTTTTCATAGCAGGTACATAATCTGGGTTAGTCATCTCAGCAACTAATATATCTCCCTGTTTTACCTTATTTATTTCACTAGCCTTTCTAACAATCTGGACTTTTCCAGAAACAATTCCAGGAGAGGCAGAGAGTCCCTCTAAGATTAGTTTTGCCTTAACTTTAGGATCAAGTTTATATTCCTGCTCTGACTGAATGGCAAGTGTGGTAACAGGTCTAGTTTGAACAATATATATCTTTTTGTCTTCAATCCCCCATTCGATATCCTGTGGGTGTTTGTAGTGTTCTTCTAACTTCATTCCATATTTTGCTAAATCCACTATTTGTTTATTAGTTAGTTTTTGTTTCTTTTGATATTTCTTGGATACTGGAACTTTGCCAGCTTTAGTTAGTTGCCAAGTCTGCTTAATAATCTGTCTTGCAGTTATCTTTTTGGTTCTTTTGCTGACTATGTACTGATCAGGAGTAAGCTCTCCAGATACAACAGGCTGCCCAAGACCATATGCTGCTTCAACTGATACTTCATAAGGATTATTTGTAACAGGATTAACAGAAAACATAACTCCAGAAAAATCAGACTGAATCATAAGTTGTACTGGAACTGCGATACCAACTTTTAAGTGTGAAAACTTATTTGTAGTTCGATAGTATGTGGCTCTGGCTGTAAAAAGAGATGACCAGCACTTTTGAACATGCTTAACAACGTCTTTGTACCCTTTAACATTGAGGTAAGTGTCTTGTTGACCTGCAAATGATGCCTCAGGAAGATCTTCTGCTGTAGCAGATGATCTTACTGCAACATACTTATCATTTTCTCCACTAAGCTTATGGTAAGCATCTTTAATCTCTTCAGCTAAAGCATCTGGCATTTTAGCTGCAAGTATTGCTGTTCTAATTCTTTTAGCAGCAGTCTGAAGCTTCTTAGAATCTTCGTAATCAAGACCTTGAAGTTCAGTTAATATTTTTGTTTTTAAAGAAGTGGATTTAATGAAATCGTAATATGCTTTAGCTGTAACTATAAAACCATCAGGAACAGGAATCTTTGCATTTATCATTTCCCCAAGATTAGCTCCTTTTCCACCAACTAAGGGAATATCATACTTTCTAATATCCTTAAATCTGAGTATGTGGGCAGATTTTTTACTCATACTGAAATGGTAACATTTGGGTTACTTGAGTGGAAGGGTAAATATGAACTTAGCACCCTTAGGTTTATTATCTTCGAACCAAATTTTTCCTCCATGAGCTTCAACAACACCTTTTGTTATTACAAGACCCAGACCAGTTCCTTTTTGATTTAAACCATTTTGATTGCTGGCCTGAAAAAACTTATGGAAAAGCTTCGGCTGATCACTTTCAGGAACTCCTATTCCAGTATCTACAACTGATACTTCAACCACGCTATCTACTAGTTTTGCCATAACTTTTACACTTCCACCTTTTGAGGTGAACTTAACAGCATTTGATAAAAGATTATTCATAACTTGTTTCACTCTTTCTGGATCAAAACTAAATTCTGGAATATCTTTCACTGTTGCACATGATAAAGATATTTCTTTAACTCTAGCTAAAGAGTCAAAATAGCCACACTCTTCCTTTAGGACCCCTCCTATGCTTCCATAAGTCTTACTGATCTGAAACTTACCAGCCTCCATCTTTGAAACATCTAAGATATCCCCTACCATCTTTAGTAACCCCTCCGATGATGATTTTATTTGTGCTAAAAGGTCCCTAACCTGATCTGCATTCATCTCATTAGTACTTTTTAAGAGCAAATCAGTGGCCCCTTTAATTACAGAAAGAGGGGCTCTTAGCTCATGAACTAGCATAGGAATTACGTCATTTTGACTAGTTTGAAATGCTATTAAAGAATCTCCATATTTTTTAAGCTTTTTAAAATCAGCAGTCTTTTTAAAAAGGGTAATCGAAATAATAAGGAGGAGGATTGCTTCTACTATAACTAGAATATTTAATAAAATCTGGGCATCCATAATATAAAAGCTTTACTCTGTTACTTTTATACCTGTGCTTGAAGTCTCGCCCATGAATGTAGCAATTTTATCGGGCAGCTCCGAGGGCACAATATTATACTTCATTAGGTAATCGTTAGCTCCATACTCCATGGCTTTATTGATATTTTCGTCACTACCAAAGTTTGTAAGCATTACTACTTTAAGATCTTTGGTTTCAGGGCGTTCCCTAAGCTCTTTTAAAATATCTAAACCACTGGTACCTGGAAGTACAATATCTAAAAGGATTAAATCGGGCTTTTCAGAGATTGCTTTTTCTACCCCCAAAGCCCCATCAGAGACATGAACTACGTCATATCCCTTCATTTTTAGAGGAACAGAGAATATATTAAAAAAACCTTCGTCGTCCTCTATAAAAAGAATCTTTTTGGGCATACATAAATCTTACATAAATAAAAAGATCAATTCAATAGAAAGCGAAGACCCCGGACCTAAAAATATTTAGTGCCCGGGGCCATATTAAAACATTACAAATCTACGCAGACCACTGTATTTTTTTTACTTTTATAAGCACAGTATAATTCGATATACTGTCCTTGCAGATCATACAGTTTTAGATCTGTCTCAAACCATATTTCCTGCCCAGCTGGCGATAGGGCATTTACCATGTAGGTTGTATGACAACTAACAAAACCTACACTACTGCACTTTGTGTGCTCATTTATATCAAGGACTTCTACTGTTATTAACCCCCCAATGTCCTTAATATCTTCCCAGTCCTCAAACACTACAGCCTGTTCAAGAAACTCCCGTTTTTCATTTGCTATAGAAGATGCAAATAGAGAGACTGTAACGGGAAAAGAAATAACAAGCAAAAAAACAAAAACAGTTTCTAAAGTATTCTTTATCTTTCGGTACATTTTTACCTCCAATATCTTTGTTTATCCCTTATATTATACTATAGGTCGTTGGATAAATCAAGTTGACTAAACTTAGGCGAAAAGTTATCCTTTCACACATGGTTAAAAAGCTTCTCGTAATTTTAGTATTAATTGGAATAATTGGAATCAGTTTATATATCTATGTTGATTCCCAAAGCCTTCGTGAAGAGGTTTTTGAAAGTAACTACAATTTAAAAGTATTAAAGAAGGATCCTGCAGAAGAACTAAAAGAGGGATCTGTTTTTAATGGAAAAAACAGATTGAATGTACTTTTAATTGGTAGAGATACAAGTGGCATTAGAAGGTCAAATGGTCAAGGTGGGTTTAATACCGATGTTATGATATTAATTTCTGTAGATACAGTATCTAATCGAATTCTATTTACGTCAGTCCCTAGGGATTTGTGGATTAACGGTAATAAAATAAATGCTTTAAACATACTCTATGGAGAAGAAACACTTATAGATGCCTTTGAAAAAATAACAGGACAAGATGTTGATGGGACTATTTCTATAGATTTTGATGGTTTTATATGGCTAGTAGATGCTTTTGGAGGTGTTCCTGTTGAGGTTCAGAGAACTTTTTCTGATTTCACCTTTCCTGTCTTTGATGACTCTGGTATAACAACAATCTCGTTCACTGAGGGAACTGAAACTATGGGTGGAATGAGAGCTTTAGATTTTGCAAGAAGTAGGAAAGGGACTAATGGTGAAGGAAGTGATCTAATGAGAGCAAAAAGACAACACTTAATACTTCAGGGGATGGCAAGTGCTTTAGAACAACCCGGGAGTATCTTTTCTGCGGATGATATTCCTGGATTTTATGATCTAATTACTCAGCACATGGAAACTACACTTACTCTTTCTGATGTTTATTATCTCTGGGATTTCTATAAAGATAGAGACCTATATTCTGCAGAATCATTTGTCATAGATGGTGAATATGTATATCATCCTGGGATGTATCCAGAGAGCCCATACTCAGCTTGGGTATTTGTCTCAAGAGATGGAAACTTCAGTAGACTCCACAGCGATATAGATGCAAAACTAAGTGGAACATTTGAGACTGAGGAAGATCCTTCAGTGGCAGGTGCTGAGTCTGATCTCTAACCCTTATCTGGTACTAATCCATAAAACTTAACCAACTCTTTTGCTATATCCATCCAAAGAGGTGCTGCTGTCTCTGCAGCATAAACAGACTCTTGAGGTTCCTCGAGCTTAACAATCATGCTAAATTCTCTTGAACCTGATAAAAACCCTACAAAGGTAGCATTTGTTCTATCTGGAGAATACTTCCCACCTTCTGGAATCTGTGCAGTTCCTGTTTTTCCAGCAACTTTATAGTTTTTAATCATAAAATATTTTGCTTCCCCACCTTCTGCTGCCATTTCCAGAAGCCTAATCATGGTATCTGACGTTTCTTTTGAAATTACTCTTCTAACGTTTTTGGTTGGAATATCTACTTCTCCGTCACTGCTAATAATTTTATCTATTACTCTTGGCTCTAAAAGATATCCTCCATTTGCAATAACATTAAAGGCATTAAGGATCTGAAGAGGGGTAGCTGAAACACCCTGTCCAAATGCCGCTGTAGCTAGGTCAATATCTGTCCACTCTTCCACATCTCTCAGTATTCCAGCATCCTCACCCTCTAAATCAATATTAGTTTTTGAACCTAACCCAAAGTTTTTAAAATATGCATACAAACTATCTCTACCAACTTGATGTCCTACCCATGCGGCACCAATATTATTTGATTTTTGAAGCAACTGAATAATTGTTTGGGTGTTGTGGTGCTTCCCATCCCAGTTATCTATCTCATGACCCGAATACCAGACAGGGCCGTTGTCTTCAAATGTCGTTTCTGGGGTAACAATTCCTAGGTTTATTGCTGCAGAAATAGTAATAGGTTTTACTACAGAACCTGGTTCATATACATCAGAGATTGCTAAGTTTATCTTTTCAACATTCTTTCTATGGGGAAATTCTTCCAAAGGTTTTTCTTCAATATGGTACTTGGGGGGAGAGTATGCTGGGTAGTTAGCTAGAGCAATAACTTCACCTGTAGATGGATTCATAACTATTACACTTCCAGATGCTGCACCATAGTGTTCTACTCCTTCTTTAATCTTTTTTTCAACCATATATTGGACTGACCTATCTATCGTTAAAACAACATCTCTACCTTGAACAGGCTTTACCTTCTTATAACCACCAATTAAAATGGGAAGACCCAAGGCATCAGTTTCTTCCATTACCCTACCTGGCTTTCCCTTAAGATCTTCATTTAAACTTCCTTCTATCCCAAAATATCCTGTCTTTTCTCCACCTTCATTACTTGCAACAAAACCTAGAATATGAGCAGCTAGTGTATCTTCTGGATAGTATCTGACAGGTTCTTCTTCAAAACCAAGACCCCCAAACTCTAAAGCTTCAACTTTTTCTTTTTCAATCGGAGTTAGCTGTCTTTGAAGTGGCACCCATAAAAGATCCAAGCTTAATTGGTTATACATACTCTCAAAAAGTTCAAGAGCCATCTGGGATTTAGATTCTGCTGGAGCTTCATCTTCAGGATCTATCTCAAATCTCATGTCTGTAAGTAGATTAGCAAGATCATTGGCAAGTTTATGAGAATTCTCTATCTTTTGGGGTTCTGCATACATTAAGTAGTAAGTCTGGGTACCGGCCAGTACATGTCCATCAGAACTTAATATGTCTCCTCTTTTTGCTGGAATTATACTTAAATCCCAATATTGCTCTTGTGCTAAAGCTGAATACCTATCGTGATTAAGTACCTGCACCTGGAAAAGTCTAGCTAATATAACAATAAAGAAAAGTAAAAAACCAACAAAGACTAAGTTTAATCTGATATCAGAAGATGTTCTCTTTTTCCTTCTTCTTGGGGCCATAAGTAAATTGTACAGGAATAAACTTTACTGCTGTGTTAATACAGCCACCTGATCAGGTGCTTCTATGTCTAATGACAAAAGATTTATTTCCATTTCCATAAAACCAAGTTCTTTTGCTTGTTCCTCAATATGCTTCATACAAGAAAGCTCGGAACTTTCAAACTGAAGTTTTGAAACAACCTTTTCTAATGTACTTTTATTTGTAAAGGCTTGCTCTAACTCATCATTTCTAACAGCCAAGTTACCAGTTAAAACTAACTTAAATCCTATACTTAGAACAAATAATGCAAGTGTAGAAAAGAAAGTTATTTTACATGTCTTTTTACTTAAATTAATCATTTTTCTTTTCAAAAACCCTAAGTTTAGCGCTTCTAGAACGAGGATTTTGCTCCACCTCACTATCAGAGGGCAAAATCGGCCTCTCAGTAACCTCAGTTACACTGAGCCGCGCGCGACGGCCAAATTGTTTGGCCACCTTATCTTCCAACGAGTGGAAGCTGATCACTAGGATCTTGCTACCAGGCAGCAGTATGCGCGCGGCCCGAGGCAGTGACTTTTCCAGGTTTACTATCTCATCGTTTACAACGATGCGAAGTCCCTGGAACGTTCGTGTGGCAGGGTTTATCCTACCTCGTTCATAGTTTGGAGAAGTTACAGAACCTATGATCTTTGTAAGATCACTTGTTGTCTGAATCTTTTCCAACTTACGAGCTTCAACAATAGCTTTTGCTATCTTCTTAGATAATTTCTCTTGCGAGTAAGTAAATAAAAGTGATGTTAATTCTTTCTCACTAAGGGAATTCACTAAATCAGCTGCACTTACTCCCAAACTACTGTCTAGTCTCATATCAAGGGGCTCATCTTTTTGAAAACTTAGCCCTAGGTTGCCTCCTTCAAGCTCAAAGGAGCTGTATCCAAGGTCGTAAATTATTCCAGAAACCTCGTTAAAACCATTTTCCTTAGCTATCTCATCTATATTTTTAAAGTTCCCACATACTCCAATAAAGTTTTTCTCTAAACCCTCTTCTTTTACTCTTCCCAAGGCCCTCTCAAGTCCCACATCATTGATTTCAATACCCAGAACTTTCCCATCAAGTTTCAGTATCTCTATTGTGTGTCCTGCATCCCCTAAAGTGGCGTCGATATACTTTTTTCCTTCTTTAATCTCTAAGTTTTCTATAACTTCTTTTAAAAGTACTGGTTTGTGATACTTCATCTAAATATCTTTAAGCAGAAAGTTCTCCTGAAATTTTTTCTAATCTTGTTTCCCAATTTTCTGGACTCCAAATCTCAATGTGATCTCCTGCTCCAATAACTATAGAGTTTTTATTAAGTTCTGCATATTCTTTTAAATTAGTGGGTAAAACTAGTCTTCCTTGAGTGTCTATAGAGGTTTCTGAGGAACCTGAGTACATGTATCTCTTTAAATCTCGTGTTTTAGAATCGCTTATAGGGTTTTCAACGTTCTTTTGGGCCTCAGTGACCCAATCCTCGCGATCATATATAAAAATGCACTTTTCAAAGCCTTTACTAAGGATTATTTCATCCCCAGTAATCTGGTCCCGAAGTTTCTTGGGCAGGGCTAATCTAGACCCCTCGGTAATATTTGGTTTGTACTCCCCAAGAAACATACGCATAGATTATCCTCTCAGTGTGACATTTCACCAATTATCACCACTGTATATCCAATATCCACCATATAGTATCCATTGTCAACACAAAGAAAACCCGAAGATGTTTTAGGTAAAGGAAATCTGAGAATCTAACTTAGATTAGAGTGATTGAATAATTTCGTCTATCTTAACTCTTTTTTGCTCAGTAGTATCACGATCTCTGATAGTTACAGCATCATCTTCTAAAGAATCATAGTCTACGGTAATACAGTATGGGGTACCTATTTCATCTTGTGATAAGTACCTCTTACCAATATTTCCCCTATCATCCCAAGCTACAGAAATACCTGCTTGTGTAAGCATATCAAAGATTTCCTTAGCTTTAGATACTAAATCTGGCTTATTTCTAACTAATGGAAAGACTGCCGCCTTGTATGGAGCTACTTCTTTGTGAAGCTTAAGTACTACCCTATCTCCTTCATTAGAGTATCCATTAACAAGCAGTGCTAAAAATAGCCTTGTCGCACCAAATGTTGGTTCTACTACATGGGGAATATACTTCTCACCAGTGTTTGGGTCTGTATACATAAGATCCTGTCCAGATTTTTCCATATGATTTCTTAAATCAAAATCAGTTCTATACGCTAGACCAAAAAGTTCTTTGTATCCCATTGGAAATTCAAAATCTAGATCTTCCGTTCTCACTGAGTAGTGTGCCCTTTCATCTTCTGTGTGCTCTCTCCATCTTAGTTTGCTTCCCGAAACACCTAAAGATTCAATCCAAGACTGCATCCCTTTCTTCCACTCCTTAAAGATATCTTCCCACTTTTGTTCTTTAGGATTAAAAAAGTATTCAAATTCCATAAGTGTGAATTCTAAAGTTCTAAATGTGAAGTTTCCTTTTGTAATTTCGTTTCTAAAAGCTTTACCAACTTGAGCAAGTCCAAAAGGTAGTTTGGGTCTCATGGTATCTAATACATTCTTAAAATTTGTGAACATTCCCTGAGCTATTTCTCCTCTAAGATAGGTTAGTGATTTATTCTCAGGAACTATTCCAATATGTGTCTCAAAAAGATTATTAAATTTTCTAGGTTCAGTCCAATTAAACTCACCACACTCTGGACATGGAATATTATGGTCGTTGATGAGTTTTTCAAGTTCTTTTTCGGACTTTCCCTCAACAATCTCTGGCTTCCCGGCCTTTTCCAGGTAGTCCTGAACCATCTTCTCGGCCCCAGTTCTCTGATTACAGCTCCTACAATCAATCAAGAGCTCATTAAAATTAGAAACATGTCCAGACGACTCCCAGACCTTAGGAGACATTAAAATAGCAGTATCTAACCCATAAATATCGTCTCTTTTAGTAACAAAGTTTTCCCACCAAAGATTTTCTATATTTCGAAGCATAAGTACACCTAATGGTCCATAATCATAAGTATTTGCCAGTCCCCCATAGATCTCAGATCCGGGAAATACGAATCCCCTTCGTTTACATAGGGACACTATTTTTTGCATTAAATCAGCTTCTTTAGCCATAAAAAGAGTATATCTTAAATTTCTAAACTCTTAAACCTATTTTCTAGCTTTGCATCAATATATCTTTTCAATAGATTATCTATGTCTTTAATTAAATCTTTGTCTTTTAGACTTAAATCTCCCTTCCAAATTTTTTCCATCC
This sequence comes from Patescibacteria group bacterium, assembly GCA_042571445.1. Lineage (GTDB taxonomy): Bacteria > Patescibacteriota > WWE3 > UBA101185 > UBA10185 > JAHIRX01. The sequence goes on along the minus strand of JBHPFT010000005.1, from coordinate 5,330 downwards.
ATAAAACTAGATTTTCAGAAACTGGAAAACCACGTCCTGAACAATCTCCACATGAGAACCCACCCTTAGAAATATTAAAACCATGCTTTTTAGATATAGATGAAGATAAATCCTTTTGACATTTCACACATTTTTCTAAGTTTAACTGATAACCAAGCTCCTTCATAAAGTGAATCTCAAAATATATTACTCCAACATCTGAGTCATATTTTGAGTTAGACAAAATCTTTAGAGTATTTAAGATCAGATTATATATCTTTTCATCTTTTTCTCCCTCTTCTATCGTTTTATGAACAAGTTCAAGGATAAAATATGCTTTTTTTGAGGTTTCAAGGTCCTTTTTTAACTCTTTAAAGGACTGAAGTGTCTTTACCTCCTCAATATTTTTAAATCCTCCACTACTCTCGTATATTTTTACCTTGATAACATTTAAACTATCTAAATTTCCTGCCCTTCTTGATGAAATCTTTCTCACGCCACGTGCTATAGCAGATACTTTTCCTTCATTTTTGGTGTAAAGGGTAAAAATCTTATCCGCATCCTTAAACTTAGTGCTTTTAAGAACTATTGCCTGAGTATTATATTTTTTCACAAACCAAGAGTAACTTTAACGTCTTTTGATAAATTAACTTCTTCTGTCTTACTCCCATACATTACGGTATGTTTTTCTGATTCTATGCCAGGTTGTTTTTGAATATTTAAGACATAATTATCAGTAAGCTCGAGCTCGGCCGGAAGATAATACTTGAATGTCAACTCTTTACTCTCACCTGGTGCTAAGTTAATCCAACCACTAAACCAGTTCTTTCCTCTTTCTTCACCAGTCATATTCATTTCTTCATCTTCTGAACCATCAACAGAAATGAGCTCTGATCCCAAAGGAGTATATACTCTTACCCAATCTCTAAATCCTCTAACGAAAGCGGCAAAACTTTCATCTGGTTGATTATATGTATACTTAATATTTACAGTTCTCATCCATCTATCCCCATTTCTCTCCAAAGTATGTTTAACTTCTTTATCCGTAAACCAGTTGGTTTTATCTCCTCCAAGATTTGTTGAAACAATATAAGAATAGTCCCCATCAACAGGATCTGTAATTCTTCCTCCTAAACCATACTTTTCAACAAGAATCTGAGCTTCTTCATCAAATAGATAGATTAGAACGTGCTTTCTTGTAGCTAAATCTGCTGCCTTCTCTATTAACTTTGGCCATAAATTACTATCTGACTCAAATACGTTAATAAGCATAGATTCCATTAGATCTCCAAGAACTTTCTTTCTATTTATCTGTTCTGAAAGCTCTAAAGAAGCAATTCTTTCTAACTCAAAGACAACGTTATCTTTAGTGTATGTGATTCCATTAACTGTTACCGGTCCTGTTGCTTCAAGTAACTCTGAGATTACGTGAGTATCAATTGCAAATATCCCATCAACTGGTTTTATCTCCCAGGGATTTATTCTTCCTGCTAGATTATAAAAAGTCATGAACTGATCCATGGAGTTTACAAAGTCTCCTTGGCTGTTCATGTCTCTTGCATACCAGTGCTCGACCTTTAGATACTTCATGTATGCAGGAGGAGCGTCTGGAAAGTCATACGTGGCGTCAATGTAGTCAAGAGAGTAATCAATGCTATACATATCTTTTGATGTAAAGTCAGAATCTAGTAGGCCGTTTGTTACCTTAAAAGTTGCGTAGTTAGTCATAAAACCACCAGTTGGTCTTAACTCTTTATCGTTTTGCATTATTATCATATATCTTTTTGTAGGGGTTCCTACAGCTAAGACTCCTGGCACAACCTGAAAGGCTTTCTTAATATCAGGAGCATACTCATCAGCATCTGAGAGAGTATTTTTAATAAACTCAACACTAGCTCTAACTTGGACTTTTCCAATCTTTTTCGGATATTTTGAGGTATTAATTGATTTTAGTTCATCACCAATCTTTGCTACCATTTCAATAACTGTGTCCATCTGATCAGCAACCTCAGGCATTACGGAAATCCAAGATTGAAATGCTTCCATGAAACCCTCTGTTTCCACTACTTCCTGCTCCTCTGAGATTTTAAGTCCCACAGCATCTGCAAAAGGAGTAACAACGACACTAGCTTCTCTAAGTGCATCTACAGCATATAAGCCTGCATTAATAAATTTCTCTGAATCTGAATAAAACTCTTTTGCTTTAAAAAGTCCTAAGTTTTTAGCCCATCCAAATTTTTTATCTTTTTCAGATCTAAGTTTCTCTAGATCTCTCTCAGTTTTATCTAAAGCCTCATTTAAAGCAACAAGATCTCTATTTGCGAGAGACTCGCCTATTAAACTGCTATCTCTTTTTAATACATTTGCTGTTGAAAAAAGAGCATAGGCTGGTTTTATCAAAAGTATGTACAAAAAAACAGCTACAACAGCTGCTACACCCAAAAAAACGAGACCTGTTACGCCAAATCCCTTAAGATTTTTCTTACCTGTTACATTACTTTTAATATTCTTAAATTTTTTAAACATATTAGTACCTTTCTTACTCTCTACAACTTGATTCTCTAAATTAGATTTGGGTGCATCTTTTATTTTTTCATCTGCACCATAAAATTTGGCAGTATCTTCCATTAGAATGCTCCTCTTCCTGTAATTACTACATAAGGCGTTTTTAGAATGATTAATAAATCATACATCAAAGATTTCTTTTTAGCATATCCTGCGTCAAGTTTAACTCTATCTGCAAAACCAATTTCAGATCTACCACTTATCTGCCACACACCTGTTATTCCAGGTTTAACACTAAAAACATCATTAAGTATAGGTTTTACTTCAGGATTTCTATCCGATTGCTCTTCTACTTCCGAAAAAAAATAGGCCCTAGGCCCAACAATGCTCATGTCTCCTTTTAAGACATTAAAAAACTGAGGAAGTTCATCAATACTATATTTTCTTACAAACCTAGCACCTTGTAAAAACCTAGGATCCTCATCTGGATCAATCTTGTAGTTGTTCTCTATATATTTTTTATAAAGCTTGGGGTTATTAAGCATATAATTATGTGCATCAGGTACCATTGATCTAAATTTATAGAATCTGAATGGTTTCCTATCTTTTCCAACTCTAAAGGGAATATCTGCAAATACTGCTCCATCTGGAGAAACTATCTTCACCCATAAAGTAGCGAGTATTAAAAATGGGGAAAATACTACTATTCCAATAATAGCTCCAATAATGTCCATTACTCTCTTCCCAATATAGTAAAGTTTATCTTTATCCTCTTTCATATGCGTGTAGTATACATTATAATGTTTTTTAACTTTTCTTGAAACTTTTCCTTACTAAATTCTTTGGCTCTATTTTTGCACTCGTTAGAGTCATAATTTCTTTCATTAAATATTTTTAAAACTTTTTCTAAACTTTCAGAAGTTTGCTCATCAAAAAATCTACCAGTTAAACCATCTAAGACTGTCTCTGTTGAACCTCCGTCTTTGTAAGCAAGTACTGATTTACCACAAGCCATAGCTTCAAGAGGAACTATTCCAAAGTCTTCCTTCTGGGTAATTATCACTGCCCTACAGTTTGAAATTACTTCTGCCTTTTCTTCATCATCTATGTAACCTAAAAATTCACAACTTGGTCCTGCCATAGACTCTAATCTCCTTCTATCGGGACCATCCCCAATAATCTTTAGTGGTAAGTTTAGGTTAGAACAAGCTTCAACTGCAATATCAACTCTCTTCCACGGAGAAAGTCTGGTTAGTACTAAATAGTAGTCTCCTTGTTTAAGTTGAAACTGAAAAAAAAGATCTAGGTTTGCAAAAGGATTAATAATTTCTGATTCTCTATTAAAGTATTTCCTGATTCTTGCTTTAGTAACCTCTGAGTTAGCAATAAACTTATCTACTTTTTGAGCCTTGTTGAAGTCTAGTGCTCTTAGAAAACTAAGCGGATATTTTAAAAACCAGGGTGCTAATTTTTTAATGGGCCTTAATATTCCATATGTTTCATTCTCAAAATAATCATGTGATTCCCAAAACATTCTTCCTGGTGAGTGCATATAACAAATATGTTTTGTTTGGGGTTTTGTAACTATATGATGTGCATATCTACTAGATAGAGATAAAACAATATCAAATTCACTAAAATTAAAGCTTTCAAAAGCTAGAGTGTGCAGAAAAAATGGAGAGTAGTATCTATTTAGTTTTACTGAAAAAGGAAATTTTTGGAAAAACGATGTAATAACTTTTCTACCTTTGAGTTTTTTTAGCCACTTTTTTGATGCCACAGAGGTATATATAGGTGCTTCTGGGAATATCTCAGCTACTGCCTCAAATACTTTCTCGGCACCCCCATATTGGATTAGATCATCACATACTATCGCTAGCTTCATAAGTATATTATACCCAGAAGCACCTTGTAGATAAGATATAATAAACAAGATGAAAATTGGATTAAATGGTGAAAGACTATTATCAGAAAACCCTGCTGGGGCAGAAAAATATTCCCATCATATATTCTCTGCTATGGCAAAGGTGGATACAGAGAATTCCTATATTGTGTACCTCCCAGATGAACCATCCAAAAGATATTGGGACAGTCTTTCCAGAAACAATCCTAACTTTTCGTACAAGGTAATTAAAAAAACTTTGTCTTGGACTCAATTTGATCTTGCTTTGGAACTAATTAGAAATCCAGTTGATATCTTTTTTAGCGCTGTTCATACTATGCCTGTTCTCAGATCTAAAAAAACTAAATTTGTTGGGATGATCCACGGTCTTGAATATACATATTCACATGGATACAAAAACCCCATCAAAAAGTTCTTCCTAGAGGGACCAGTAAAATATGTGGCAAAACATTCTGATTATGTGATTGTTCCTTCTCAAGCTACAAAAGATGAGATAGGCAAGAAGGGGTGGAAAAATGATATCACGATAGTTTATGAGGGTGTCAATGAAATATTTTGCAGAAAATCTGAAGAAGAAATCAAAAAAATTAGAGACAAATATAATATTGGAAACTCCCCTTACCTTCTCTTTGTTTCTACAATACAACCAAGAAAAAACATTCCAAATATGATAGCTGGTTTCTCAAAAGCTGCTAAAAGCCACCCTGACTTGAAGTTACTCATAGCCGGAAAGAGAGGGTGGGATTTTGATGAGTCACTTAGCGCTCCAAAAAAGTATGGGGTCGGAAATAAGGTTATGTTTCTAGGAAGAGCCCTTGATGAGGATTTACCTTCCCTATTCTCTGGTGCCGTTGGTCATATAAATGTATCTTTTGAAGAGGGCTTTGGATTACCTCTTTTAGAAGCCCTAGCTTGTGAAACGCCAAGTGTAGTATCTGACATT
>JBHPFT010000004.1:0-31149 GCA_042571445.1 Patescibacteria group bacterium | reverse complement strand
ATCTAGAAGTGCAATAACAAATGTGAGTGCAGGTAAAGAAAGTTTAGCTACATCTACTTTTCCAAAGAAAGGAATCTTTAACACCTCAGAGGTAGACTTACGAACATCCTCAGATGAGGTTGTTTCTTGAGTTTCTGTTAACTCACATTGGTGAAAATTTGAAACAATATCTTCCGGGGGATTTTCTAAAGATCCCTTAATTAGTTTTTCAATTTCTACACCAGTAGTTTCATCTGCCCCGTATCCAATTACATATTCGTCTCCAATTATGAAAAAGGGAACCGCCCCTGTTCTAATTCCTAGTTCATTCCCAACTTTTATGAAAGACTCTAGATTTTTCCTGTTTTCACTGATTTCCAACTCGTGAACAACTAGATTTTCATACTTATTTTTTATAGAATCCAGAAACTTTTGTTCTTCATGGCAGTGTGGACACGTATTTGAGTAGAAAAAATATGCATTAACGCTGCATTCCTCTTCAGCATAGGATTTAGATGTAGCTAAAAATAGGGCCAAAAGTATAAAAAATGACGTAAAAATGTGTTTTAATCTAATGTTCATTTGTTTTTGTGCTCTCCTATTTTATCAAGAAGTTCCTTTTCAGAAAACTCTCCAACTAATCTTTCAATTTCCTCTCCTTTTTTATCTAGAAATATGAAAACAGGAATCTCATCGTTTTCCAGGTCATATTTTTTAATAATTTCTTCTGAGTCATCATATTCGTAGTATTCAGTTTCAAGCCATGAGTTTTTATCTTCAATTTTTTTCCATCTGGGTTTCATAACAATACAATCAGCACACCAGACAGCTCCAATTTTTAATACTTTCATGTGTGTATTATACCTCTGATCACTGTGTATTATAAAACTTGTTGAGTCTGTATAATTAGACTGTGCCTGTCCAAGATAAGAAAAATATATTCACATTTGCTAATCTTTTAATTTTTCTAGGAGTAATATTTCTAATTTTATCGTTCGGCCCTCTTCTTGCTTCTGAAGTTTGGTACTTTTTAAAAGAGATAAGACATCAAGAGTATATTCTAAAAGGTAAAGATGCTCAGGAAGATAGTGTTTTTGCTCGATACCTTTCTAAAAATCCCGTTAGAATTGATCCTGTGAACACTAATTTTGCTTTAGTTATAGAGAAAATAGGGGTAAATGCTCCGATTGTTGCAAATGTATCTGTTGCTAGTGAAGATGCATATAAAGAAGCACTCAAAAGTGGAGTAGCCCACGCGATATCTTCTGACTATCCAACTGAGGTGGCCAGTAACGTATACCTTTTTGCACATGCCTCACTAAACTTTTGGGATCTCGGAAAATATTCCACAGTCTTTAACTTGATCAGGAAACTAAATTACACAGACAAGGTTCATATTTTTTATGATGAGAAAGATTACGTGTATGAGGTGGTAAATAAAGAAGTAGTTAAGGGGTGGAATACTTACCCACTAACAAGGCCAACAATCGAACCAATTCTTACACTTCAAACATGTGATCCACCAGGAACTACTATAAATAGATATGTAGTAACGGCTAAACTTGTAGAAGTAAATGAGTTAGAATAGTTAGCGAATACTCACAGTGTATAAATCAGTTTGTCCACTAGACTTAAATGAGGTGCTAATTATTGCCTTATCCCCACCAGGTGTACTAAATACAATATCTGAGTGAAGGGTATTGTTATATATCTCTGTTTTGTTGGTACCATCAATTCTAATAAGGCTTATGGTTCCCTTTTTATCATAAGAAACATTACCCTCAACCAGTATTAAGTGAAAGCTATCTGCATACCAGTTAATTTTGGGTTGGGTCTCATTAACACTTTTTCTGAATACAACCGTCTCCACGTTCTCACCAATAGGTAGGGGATCTTCAAAGTTATATACTCTATACTCAAGAGTGTCTCCAACTTGGGTTGTATATAGAAACTTTTTCTCATCAGGGGCCCACACGGCTCTATCAGAAAGTGCAAGAGTTTTAACTTGATCAGAAACATCCTCAATAGTTTCTAAGAAAGCTTCCCTTATTTCTGTAAGTTCTTCCTGCCATTCTATTTTAATTGACGATGCTCTAGAGGTAGTTTCAGCAGCATTGGAAACAAGATCAATCAAATAAAATACATTTCCATAACCTTCAACTAAAAGTTCATTTTCATCTGGTGACCAAATAATTTCTTTTCCAGAAGAATAAGTAACAGAAACTGTATCCTCAATAGCAATGGTAGGATTGCGTCTAAACGCTCCTATACCGCCAGATAGAGGCACTATCCATATACCGGGCTCTTCAGTATCAAATGAAAAGTATGCGAGCTTGCTAAGAGAGGGAGAAATACTTGGTTTATTTGCTCCGGTACTTGTTAGTGGTTCAAGTCTTGGACTTTGGGATACTAAAACTGCAGTAACATCTGTAACAAGTTGCTCAAAAACCTCAACATCTTTAGTCCATTCTACAAAACCATTCTTGATAATTTTTAAAGTATGGTTACCTGGTTCAAGTCCAGCGACTGAGTCGTCAGTTGCAGCTCTTAATTTATCATCTATGTATACACTTGCTCCATCAGGAAGAGACTTTGCGTTTACCATTCCAGTTTTAGTGAGGTCAATAAAATCTGAGTCTCTTCTTAGTCTATAACCAGATGTATATAGGTACAACGCAGTGGTCAGACCTCCTAAGATAGTGATTGTGAGGAAAGTTTCTAGATAACCAAGTTTTTTAAACTTAAACTTTGCCATTACCCCTGTATTTTACCACGAAAATTAGAATAAAAAGGTATAATAAAAGCATGATATCAAAGGAAATACTGGGTGTTAGGGTTGATTTTGGACTAACAATGAAAGAGACCTTAAATCTCATTGAATTATATTTAAAAGATAATGAATCTAGGTATATCTGTACCACTAATCCGGAGTTCATAATGGAGGCTCAAGTTGATGGAAGATTTAAAAATATTATTAATAAATCTGACTTGTCTTTACCAGACGGGATAGGAACTTTGATGGCAAGAAGATACTTAGAGAAGGTAAAAGACATAAAGAGGGGAGTGCTTTTTCCAATAAGAGCTTTTTTAAGTGGTACTTTGATGGGACTTTCGTATATTTTTAGAAAAGGGAAGAAAGAGGAAAAGATAACTGGGGTAGATTTAACATATAAGATGTGTGAGCTTGCGGCTAAGAGAGGTTACACAGTTTTCTTTTTGGGTGGCAGACCTAAAAACTTCGTGGGTAAGCACAAGGAGATGTATCAAAAGGAGATGTCAGTTTTAACAGCCGAAAAACTTCAAGAAATGTACCCAGGCCTAAAAGTTATAGGAGCATCATCAAAATTTGATCGAGAAGAAAGAGATGACAAAATTACATTGGAGTATATCCACGAGTGTATGAAAGAGAAAAATGTGGATCATATAGATTTTATATTTGTCGCATACAATCATAACTGGCAAGAAAAATGGATAGTAAGAAATAGTTATAAAATACCTGCCAAAGTATCAGTAGGACTTGGGGGTACATTTGATTACATAATGGGACATAACAAGTTACCACCTAACATTATCGTAAAAATAAACCTAGGTTGGTTATATAGATTAATTAAACAACCTTGGCGTGCAAAGCGCATATTCACAGCTTTTCCTTCATTTCCACTAAAGGTCTTTAAAGAGTCAATAAAAAAGACTTCGTAAAAAGATAATACAATACTGTTTATAATAATCGTCATTTCTTGACATACTTTAAGATAGGTGTTTCTATTAAAGTATGATAAAACTTGAAAATAAGCTATACAGCTCTACCGAGGTTGCAGAAATTTTGGGAGTAAGTCTCAGGTCTGTTTATAGATACCTCGAAGAGGATAAATTAACTGCCGAAGTTAAGACCGCCACAGGTCGTCATAGATTTACAAGGCAAAATATTATCGACTTTTTATATCCCAAGGGTATTCCTGAGGCAGAAAAAGAAAAAATAATTGCAGCAGATGAAGAGGAAGCAGCTCCTGAGGTTATTAAGGAACCTATCGTTGAAGAAGAACAAGTCTTAGAGGAAGAGGCTCCAAAAGAGGAACCTAAGAAAGAGGAGCTCAAGAAAGAGGAACCTGTTGTTGAAGAAGAAGAAAAAGCGAAGGAAGAATCAGTAGATTGGCTTTCAAAGTTTAGAGAAGCAGCTAAGAAGTTTGAAGAAGGTTCAGAAGAAGCACCAGAAGCTAAAGAAAAGGTTGAGGAAGTCACAGGATTAGCCTCAGAAGCTCCTGAAGTACCTGCAGAGGAAGCTGAGGGAATGTACTACTACAGAAGTAGACTAGGTGGACTTAAAGATATTGCACAAAATATTGATAAAACTGCAAGAAATTCAGGTCTAGATTACGCATTTACTATGAATGCGGGGCTTTCTTTATACAAGCCAATAAGTCCATTCTCAGTACTTCATGCATATATTAGATCAAAAGATAGAGATTTCTTTGAAAGAATTCTAACTTTAACACCTTCAGATGAGGGGAATGCACAACTTTGCTTGATAGTTTCTGATGATGACAAATTATACAAAGGAATTGATGAGCTTCATGGGTTAAAAGTTGTTGAGAAAAAGAGACTTGTAGAAGATATTAGTGAGTTAGACGAGAAGTTGTTAAAAGAAGCAGAAGATATAGTTCAGTAGTTTGACAGTCCTATAAGCATTTGCTATAATCGCGGCACTTAGTTAGAGAGCCCTATCCGGGGGAAACACTAAAGTTTCTTATGCTGTGGGCAGGAGTATAAGAAACCGTTTCTTCCGGGTAGGGTTCTTTAAATTCTATAAATATTTTTCACCCTAGACATTCTTATGTCTCTCATTCATAATATTTAACGTGAAAGAAGTAGGTTTACTGATTAATCTGTACCAGCCTCCTACAAGGGATGAGAGCCAAGTTCAACAGTTTGTACAAAACTGTTGTCTTCCCCTTATTAAATTACTCAAAAAGAACAAGAAAATTAAGATTTATGTATGTATCCCTCTTAGTACACTAGAACTTTTAGATAAATTTGGCCATGAAGAGGCCATTCTAGATCTAAAAAATCTGTATGACACTGATAAAATTGAACTCACAGGAACTACAGCGTACTACTCGTTGCTTAGTAACCTTTCAGAGAAGATGCTTCAGAAACAAATCATCTTAAACGAATATGGTCTTGGGTATTATCTAGGTGCCAAACAGGGATTTGAAGGTGAGGCCTCCATTGTGATTAGAGATCTTGATACATTCTTACCTCCCGAGTTTGAGACAAATGAAAAGATGAATAGTGCAGTGAAAGAGCTAGGATATAGAGAGATCTTTTCAGAGAAAAAACCCACTTTTTATATTGATTTAAGTAGAGAAAGCATTGAATTAGTCGAAGAATTGATAGAGGATAGTGTTTTTGAAGAAGAAAAGAAAAGTATTACTAAATATGACAAAAACAACCCAATTATTAAAAAAATAGAGGACATCGAGGGTATTTTAGTCAAAGTATATATGACAAAAGATGAAGATATAAATATTACTGATTTTGAGACACTGCCTATTTGGAAAGAGACTGACTTAAGTAGAATTGAAGATACGTCAGTACATAACAAGATAAGAAGTTTTGTAAGTTTAAGTAAGTTTCTATGTGTTGAGAAGTATCAAGATTTTGGTAATACAAAAACTTTAGAAAAATATTTTGAATTAATTTCAGAAGTTATGAAATATTTGGGGGATGAAAAAATAACTTCAGAGGTTACTTCCAGAGTTGAAGAACTAAGAAAACTTTTTGTCTAGCAAAAAAGTAGTGTAATTTGTAAAATTTTCCTTCTCCTAACCTAAATTATAATATTGTGTGTTTGTGTATGGGTGAATGTCATAGGTTTTAAGTTAAAAATAGCTATAGGGTTACCACCTGTTTTTTATTATTAGATTGACCTGAGGGTACTGTTATCAGGGGTCAATTTTTGAGTGCTAAAAATTAGGAGTTTTCATCGGTATATAAACGCTAAAGGGGTGCAAAATAGCACCCCAGTAGTTTTATTATCTTTGAAGGAAACTTATTTAAGTTCTACTTTAGCTCCAGCATCTTCAAGTTTCTTTTTTGCGCCTTCTGCGTCCTCTTTTTTAGCTGCCTCGAGGACTGGTTTAGGTGCAGACTCTACTAAAGTCTTAGCATCTACTAATCCTAAGCTTGGGTTAACTTCTCTAACAGCTTTAATAACTGCTATTTTGTTTGCTCCAGCATCTGCTAACACTACATCAAATTCTGTTTTTTGTTCCTCTTCTTCTCCGTTACCGTTCCCATTTCCGTTACCACCGTTTGCAGCAACCATCATAGGTGCTGATGCGCTTACTCCAAATTTCTCTTCTAAAGCCTTAACCAAGTCATTAAGCTCTAAAACGGTCATTTTTTCGACCATTTCCATTACTTTTTCAGCATCTTTGCTTAATTTAACATCAGTTTTTGCCTCTTTTTTAGGAGCATCTTCTTTAGTTTCTTCGATTTTCTTTTCTTCTGCCATAATTTATTCAGCACCTCCTTCAGTTTTTTTATTTGCTAGATCATTTACTGCAAATACAAATTTATTTCTAATACCACTTAATCCCATAACAAAGCCTGAGATAGGGGAATTTAAGCCCCCAACAATCTGGGCATAGAGCACTTCCTTTGAAGGAATGTCTTTAACTACTGAAACAGCCTCTTCATCATTATATTTTCCATCAATGATTGCAGATTTAACTCTAGGAAGCTCAATTTTAGCCCCAAAATCAAAGACAGCTTTGATAGGAGAGATAGGATCATTATAGGAGAAAATGACCATTGTAGGGCCTTGTAGATCACTAACTGCTTCTTTCAAAGCTTTATCTTTACTCTCTTCAATAGCTATCTTTAAAAGAGTGTTTTTAGCGACCAAAGCCTCAGCTTCTGTGTCTTTTATTTGCTGTCTAAACTCATTTACCTGGTCTGCGGAAAGCCCTTTATAATCAATAAAAGCAACAGACTTAGCTTTACTAAGCTTTTCTTTTAACTCTTCAACTAATTTAAGGTTTTTCTCACTTGGCATAATAAAAAAGACCCACCAAAGTGGTGAGTTTAATACATTAAAATATAAACTTTTCTCACCTGCGCAAGACTTATGCTCAAAAAGCACTTGCGGTCTTTGGTACGTTAGTTAGTTTACATTATAAAAAGTCAGTGTCAACACTCAAATTTTTGAAAAATTTGTATTTTTGTCGTTAACAGAAGTAGTAGGGAAGTGCTAGAAAATATTGTCATAGTTTTAGAAAACAACTTATTATGTCAAAGTATTCCTGTGAAACTAACAACAAGACTAGTCACACCTTTGTTACATGTGATTTTTCAAAGAAACTACGAGTGATAGGTGCCTTTAAATGCCGTTGTTCAAGGAAATAGTGGGTTGGCATGAAAATATGCGTAGGTGTCTCTACTAGTTGACATTTATACCTTCTAGATCTACACCCTCAAAGTTGGTTAAAACTGCGGATATAAATACCCAATTTGTATTGTTATCACTATCGGTATTTGTTCCATCGTCTGCCATGATCTTTTTATACCCTCCAGCGTTACTGTACGAGACATCTACATAAGTAACAGTCGTTTCTGCGGTACCCGCTACCTGTAAGTACCAGTCAGCAGATGTACTGGACTGTAAAGTTAGTAGTTGACTATCAGCACCCTGGAATGTAAGGGATCCTTCTTCGCCAACTGCAGTTACACTACCTTGTACAAACGTTATGGCCCTTGCGCTAGAAGTTGTAAATGAAACATTATAGAAGGTTGTAGTACCAGATACTTGTTGTGCACCGGTTCCGTTAAAGTTTACGGTACTTGAGCCAGCATTTATTGTTCCTGAATTAGCCCAGTTGTTGTGTGTAGACACTGTTGAGTTACGTAGATTTAAGGTACCTGCTGACCCTGTACTAAGGCTACCCATTGTTATACCGTAGTCAGAATCTGCAATGGTATCCAGAATTGAACTACCTAGGGTTGTTCCAGTAATACTGAGGGTTTTACTGTCTGCAACATTAAGAGCACCAGCTAGGTTTACAGTCAAAGTATTCGCAGAAGCAGCCGTAGGATTGATTGTGAAGTCTCCATTTGCACTTGATGCTCCTAAAAATGTATATGTTGTTGCACCAGTAATAGTAGGTGTAAAAGTTAAGTTTTCATATGTAATTGCACTAATACTAGTAGTACCTGTACCCTTGTAATCTATGGTAGCCGGTACAGTGAATGTTCCACCATTAATGTAGAGTGGCCGTGATGTGCCAGTGCCTGATCCTGTTAGGGTTAGGGTTTCGGTACTTCCTGTGTAGTTACCAACAACGTGTAGTTTTCCAGTAGTAACATTAGCCCCGGGTGCATAGGTGTCACTTGTGTATATATGCACCTCGTATCCTGATCCAACAGTAATATCACTGCCAGAAAAGCTTATTAAATCATCAGAATCTGCTGTATTACCGGCACTAATTTCAGCATTAGTTATGGTTCCATTATTATCATCTCTTAAGGTAACTCGGTCTTCCATTATATGAACATCAGTTTGTGTAGTCGCATCTGTTATTAATACCGTATTTGCGTTAGCAGGAGAGCTAGAGAGGTAAATATATAATGTCTGTCCATCAGTTACATCAACACTAGATATAGACCATGCGCCTGTATCAAGTGAACAAGTTCCAGAATATGATCCTGAACCATCGATTTTTAAAGTAACGTTCAAGTTACCGTCTGTATCACATAGATATGCAGTACCCTCATCAGTTTGGTAAACGGTTCCAGACAAGTTAATAGTAACTGGACAAGCTCCAGGGGTAACTGTCCAGTCTGTGTTTGTGCCTGTCTGTGTGGCATTTACAGCTAGTGGTGTTTCTTCAGACCCTGTGCCTAGTGCATCTTCTAGGTCAATATAGTCAATGTCTTGAGATGATCCTGTCTGAATATTAATTTCCCAGGTATCATCATTTACCGTTGAATCTAAAAATATTCTTCCTGTTGTACAGTCAGTACCTTGAATTGTAATGTCATTTGCAATGATTGTAGTTTGAGCATTATCAAACTGAACATTTTTGCCAGCTGATGCTGCTAATACTGAGAATTGATAAAAGGTTGTATCTCCCGAGTAGTTAAGTGCTGATGTACCTGCTGTATCAAGAGTAATTTGACCAGATCCATGGTTAAATGTTCCATTGTTTGTAAAGTTACCAGCAAGAGTAAATGAATCATCATTTGTTCCAGAAGGTGCCGTAAATATACCTGTAATAGTTAAAGCTCCATCAATGTTTAGTGTAGCAGAAGTATCATCTGAGTTAGTAAGTGTAGTATTTGCATTAACAGTAACATTTCCAGTTACAGATACATCAGGATCATTTGTTGTAGCTTCCACCACGACAGCAGTGTTTGTACCATTTCCTATCTCTAAATTACCATTTACAGTTAAGGTTCCTGATCCAAACAAAGATGTAACAGAGTCAGAAGAAGGTTGAACATACAAATGATGGTATGTAGTTGCTTTAACAGTTTGAGCAGAAGTACCAGTATAGTAAATATTGTTTGGACTTGCTGTTGCTGTGAGTGTTCCAGTTGCTAAAACTGCTCCTTTAAAGTCAGTTGTTGTGTTTGCATTATTTTGATATGTTGATCCTCCCTCTGACCCAGTTAAATCCCCTGTAACTGTAACAGTGTCTGTGTTTGAGTTTTCTATGGTGACAGCTCCTGATATAGCAACATCTCCTTGGAAGGTAGTAGCTGCAGATCCCGATAGCACTTGATTGTTGGTATCAAAGGTATAAGTGCCTGCCCCTGAGGTGAAGGTTCCTTGATTTGTTAGTCCTCCCTGAAGTGTAAAAGCAGGGTCAGTGGCTGCAGTAAATGTACCTCCAACTGCAATAGTTAAAAGTCCTGTGAAGGTATTAGTACCATTTGTATCTGACCTTGTTAACGTTCCAGAGTCATTAATAGTTGTTGCTCCTGTAAACGTTTGATTACCTGAACTTGGAATTGTTAGATCTCCCGTTACTGATGTAGCTCCTGTTACAGATAAGGTGTGTGTTGACCCCACTGACATCTCACCAGCAGTTACAGTTAGGTCTCCTGCAACACCTATGTTTCCTCCAGATGTTCCAGTTTGGCCCGACATATCTATTGTTAGGTGGTGAAAATCCACTGCTCCTGAGGTTAAAGTAGTTCCACCAGTCGTTTGAGAGTAGGTAACAGTGCTGTTTCCAGGAGTAAAGGTTCCATTTTTGGTAAATATAGTTCCCGTTGTACCAGTAAGAGTTATGCTTGAGTTATTAGCAGTAAGTGTTCCATCTGTGGCTATGTCTAGGAGGCCAGAGGTAATTGCATAATTGCTACCACTTACTGTGTCTAACACAGATGCCCCGTTGGTAGTACCCGTGAGTGTAATTGTTCCAGTAGGTGTAAGAGTTAAAGCTCCACCAAGATCTGCCTCTAAGGTGTTGGCTGATGCTGCTGTTGGGTTCATTGTAAAGTCACCATTGGCAGAAGTTGCTCCTAAGAATGTATAGGCAGCACTACCTGAAAGAACTGGAACAAGAGATAGATCGTGGTAAGTGGTTGCCTTAATATTCTGAGTTGGCGTACCACTATACTCAACAGTATTGTTATCTGCCGTAGCGTTAAGGGTTCCTGTTGATAGTACAGCGCCTTTAAAGTCAGTTGTGGTGCTAGAGTTGTTTTGATATGTTGATCCTCCCTCTGACCCAGTCATATCACCAGTAACTGTAATTCCACCAGTGTTTGCATTTTGTATAGTGACAGCACCAGATATTGCAACATCACCTCCAAATGAGATAGGAGCTGACCCTGATAATGATTGGCTACCTGTATCAAAAGTATATGTTCCTGCACCGGATGTAAATGTACCTTCATTAGTAAGTCCCCCTTGAAATGTGAATGCAGGATCATTTGATGTAGTGAATGTTCCACCAGCAACTGTCACAAGACCTGTAAAAGTATTAGTACCTGATACATTTGATCTAGTTAGAGTTCCCCCTGTATTAATATCTGTAGTACCTGTAAATGTTTGAGCACCAGAGCTTGATAATGTTAAATCACCTGTAATATCAGTATTTCCAGTGACAGATAGGGTATAGGTAGACGGTACAGACATAGTCCCAGCAGTCACAGTTAAATCTCCCCCTACAGTAACATTGTTTCCAGTAGCCCCAGTTTGACCACTCATATCAACTGTTAGATTATAAAAGGTCACCTCACCCGAAGTTAGGGTAGTTCCTCCCGTACTGTTAGAGTAGGTAACTGTACTTCCTCCTGGAGTAAATGTTCCTGCTCTTGTAAATATGGTTCCCGAGGTACCAGTTAAAGTAATTGCTGAATTTTGAGCAGTTAAGGTACCCGCTGCTGCAACATTTATAAATCCAGTAGAGATAGCATAGTTGCTACCACTTACAGTGTCGAGGTTAGATTCACCACTAGTTGTACCTGTAAGAGTTATGGTTTTGGTTGGTGCAACAGTCAAAGTTCCACCAAGCTGTACAGTTAAGGCCTGTGCCGAAGCAGCTGTTGGGTTAATATTAAAATCTCCATTAGCACTAGTTGCCCCAAGGAAGGTGTATGCTGCACTTCCTGAAATAGTAGGTGTAAATGTTAGATTCTCATATGTAATGGCACTAATACTTGAGTCAGAACTTCCTTCATAATCAATAGTTGCAGGAACTGTAAATGTACCACCATTAATATAGAGTGGCCGTGAAGTACCTGTACCTGATCCTGTTAGGGTTAAGGTTTCTGTTGATCCTGTGTAATTACCAACTACATGTAGTTTTCCTGTTGTGACATTATCACCAGGTACAAAGGTATCTCCCGTATATATATGTGTTTCATAGCTTGATCCCACAACTACATCGGTGCCTGCAGTAGTAATCAAATCGTCGGCATCCCCTGTATTGCCGGCCAAAATCTCTGCGTCAGTAATAGACCCATTGTTATCATCCCTTAAGGTAACCCGGCCTTCCATTATGTGAACATCACTTTGTGTAGTGGCGTCAGTGACTAAAACAGTGTTTGCGTTCGCCGGCCCACTGGAAAGATAAATGTATAGGGTATTTCCATCACTAACAGGTACGTTTGCTGCAGACCAAGCACCTGTGTCAGCTGCACAACTTCCTGAGTATAACCCTGCCCCGTCTACTTTAATAGTAATATCTAGGGTGCCGTTTGTAGCACATAAGTATGCTGAGCCTTCATCAGTTTGATAAATGGTTCCAGAAAGATTCACATTAGCAGGACACGCACCAGGTGTAACTGTCCAGCCAGTGTTTGTGCCAGTTTGAGTGGCATTTACTGCAGTTGGAGTTTCTTCTGATCCTGTACCTAGTGCATCTTCTAGATCAATATAGTCAATATCGTGTGTAGCCCCAGTTTGAATATTAATTTCCCAAGTATCATCATTTACTGTTGAGTCTAAAAGTATTCTACCTGTTGTACAGTCTGTTCCTTGAATTGTAATATCATTTGCAATGATTGTTGTTTGAGCATTATCAAACTTAACATTCTTTCCAGCTGAAGCTGCTAGTACAGATAGTTGATAGAAGGTCGTATCTCCAGTGTAGGCAAGCTCACTTGTTCCAGTTGTATCAAGAGTGAGTTGTCCACTCCCATGGTTAAAGGTTCCATTGTTTGTAAAGTTACCGGCTAACGTGAATGCAGTGTCACCAGTACCAGAAGGTGCCGTGAATATACCTGTAATGGTTAAAGCCCCGTCTATGTTTAGTGTAGCTCCTGTGTCATCTGAGTTAGTAAGTGTAGTATCTGCGTTAACAGTAACATCTCCAGTTACTGATATATTTGGATCATTAGTAGTTGCCTCCACGACCACACCTGTGTTAGTTCCATTTCCTATCACTAAATTACCATTCACGGTAACGGTTCCAGAATTGAATAAAGAAGTCACTGAGTTGGCAGATGGTTGTACATAAAGATGATGATATGTAGTTGACTTAACTGTTTGTGCAGAAGTTCCTGTGTAATAGATGTTGTTTGGACTTGCAGTTGCAGTTAGTGTGCCTGTCGATAGAACTGCCCCCTTAAAGTATGTAGTTGTGTTAGCGTTGTTTTGATAAGTTGAGCCTCCAACGGTTCCAGTTAAGTCTCCTGAAACTGTTGTGTTATTTGAGCTTGAGTTTTCAACGGTAATTACACCGGATATGGCAACATCACCATAGAATGTTGTAGCTGCAGACCCCGCTAAAACCTGACTACTAGTATCAAAAGTGTATGTTCCAGAACCTGAAGTGAAAGTTCCATTGTTAGTAAGTCCACCTTGGAGTGTAATTGCAGGTCCTGTTCCAGCATCAAAGGCACCAGTTGTGTATATAGTCACAAGTCCTGTAAATGTATTTGAACCTGTGGCGTTAGCCCTTGTAAGTGTTCCACTGTCGTTTATGGTAGTTGTACCTGTGAATGTTTGGGCTCCGGTACTTGGGATGCTAAGGTGTCCAGTAACTGATGTGTTCCCTGTAACGGATAAAGTGTGAGTAGATGCAACAGACATTGTGCCTGAACTCACTGTTAAGTCATTACCGACTCCAATGTTTCCTCCTGTTGATCCTGTCCGACCACTCATATCAACTGTTAGGTTATAAAAATCGACTGCACCAGAGGTTAGGGTAGTGTCTCCAGTTGTCTGAGAGTAGATAACTGTGCTATTTCCAATAGTGAAGGTACCATTCTGTGTGAAAATAGTCCCGGAGGTACCAGTCAACGTGATAGTTGAATTATTAGCAGTAAACCTCCCATCAGTAGTTATATCTAATAATCCAGAGGTGATTGCGTAGTCGCTGCCACTTACTGTGTCTAAAACAGAATTACCATTAGTTGTTCCAGTTAAAGTTATAGTACCAGTAGGAGCTACAGTAAATGCCCCACCAAGATCTGCTTCTAAAGTGTTGGCTGATGCTGCTGTTGGATTCATAGTGAAGTCTCCGTTAGCAGATGTTGCTCCTAGGAACGTATAGGCTGCACTACCACTAAGAGTTGGTGTGAAAGATAAATCATGGTAAGTTGTTGCCTTTATATTCTGAGTTGGAGTAGCACTATATTTAATAGTGTTGTTATCTAGTGTTGCATCAAGGGTTCCTGTTGTTAGAACAGCGCCCTTAAAGTCTGTTGTGTTGCCAGAATTGTTTTGATAAGTAGATCCACCAACTGTACCCGTCATATCCCCAGTTACAGTAACATCGCCAGTGTTTGCGTTTTGTAAAGTAATAGCACCTGATATTGCAACAGTACCCCCAAAGGATATAGGCGCTGATCCAGATAGTGACTGATTTCCAGTGTCAAAAGTGTACGTTCCTACTCCCGAAGTAAACGTACCTTCATTAGTTAGTCCACCCTGGAATGTAAAGGCAGGATCATTTGATGTAGTAAAAGTACCTCCAGCAACTGTCACAAGTCCTGTAAATGTATTTGTTCCCGATGCATTAGACCTGGTTAAAGTTCCTCCAGTATTGATGGTAGTTGTACCCGTAAATGTCTGAGCACCGGAGCTTGAAATGGTTAGATCTCCTGTAACATCAGTATTTCCAGTGACGGATAGGGTATAGGTAGACGGTACAGACATAGTGCCTGCAGTTACCGTGAGATCACCCCCAACAGTAACATTATTTCCAGTGGCACCAGTTTGACCCGACATGTCTATTGTTAGGTTATAAAAAGTAACTTCACCAGAGGTTAGGGTAGTTCCCCCAGTTGTTTGAGAGTAGGTGACAGTGCTGTTACCTTCAGAGAATGTTCCTGTTCTGGTAAGTATTATTCCTGATGTACCGGTTAGGGTAATACCTGAGTTCTGAGCAGTCAGTGTTCCAGAGGCTGCAATATCCAAAAGTCCCGTAGATAGGGAGTAGTTACTTCCACTCACTGTATCAAGGTTAGATTCACCACTAGTTGTACCTGTAAGAGTTACTGTTTTGGTTGGTGCTACGGTCAAAGTACCACCTAGATAAACCTGTAAAGATTGAGATGAGGCAGCAGTTGGGTTAACATAAAAGTCTCCGTTAGCACTAGATGCCCCAAGGAATGTATATGCAGCAGATCCAGAAATGGTTGGAGAAAATGTTAGATTCTCATATGTAATGGCACTAATGCTTGAGTCACCAGTACCTTCGTAATCTATGGTTGCAGGAACTACAAATGTTCCACCATTAATATATAAAGGTCGTGATGTACCTGTTCCTGATCCTGTTAAAGTTAAGGTTTCTGTACTTCCTGTGTAATTCCCAACTACATGTAGCTTTCCTGTTGATACGTTATCTCCAGGTACAAATGTATCTCCGGTATATATATGTGTTTCATAGCTTGATCCCACAACAACATCAGTACCAGATGTAGTAATTAGGTCGTCTCCATCTGCTGTATTACCGGCTAAAATCTCTGCATCAGTAATAGACCCATTAACATCGTCACGAAGTATGACTCTGTCTTGAAAGAGATGAACATCATTTGTTGCAGTACCATCTGTCACTACAACGGTGTTTGCTCTGTAAGAGCCTCCAGAGGCGTAGGCATATATAGTTTGACCCGATGAAGCTACTACACCTGTAGCTTGCCAAGCACCATCGTCTGTTGTACATGTACCGGAATATGACCCCCCACCGTCTACTCTAACA
Source organism: Patescibacteria group bacterium (assembly GCA_042571445.1). Classification (GTDB taxonomy): domain Bacteria; phylum Patescibacteriota; class WWE3; order UBA101185; family UBA10185; genus JAHIRX01. The sequence goes on along the minus strand of JBHPFT010000004.1, from coordinate 15,511 downwards.
TTTACCGTTACATTTCCAGTTGTATCACACAGGTATGGAGATGATTCATCTGCTAGATATAAAGTACCTTCCATAGTTACACCGGCTTGAAGTACAACAAAGTTCCATATATCACTGTAACTCCCGTAGGTATCACTTCCACTTGGGTCTATACCACGTACCCTCCAATACCATGTTCCTCCACCAAGTTCTTGTCCTCCAGGCACCGTGTAAGTTATTTGGTGGCTGTTGGCAAAAGGATCAGTATCAGAAGCACTTCCAGCATTCACGAACCCTGGGTTTGATCCTGACACTCTTATTCTTAAGTCACCACCATCAAAAGTATCAACCTTATCTAGCTGAAGATAGTATCTAATGTCATCACCCTCAGGGTCACTACCAGTAAATAAAAGAGAAGGAACATCATCAAATGCAGAACTTGCAGTGAGTGGTGAGTCAAGTTCAACTTCTGGGGAGTAGTCAAGAGTATCTAGCTGAACTGTTGTACCATAACTCGTTCCCTCTTGATTAATTGCGTAGGCTCTAACCCTATAACCTGTTCCAGAAGAAAGGCCTGTTAGACCCAAAGTATAAGGACCTGTTCCGTAACTTCCATCTTCATAGACTGTACTGTCTGCAACTGTACAATCACCAGCATCTCCAACTACGTAGCAAAAACCTCTTCTTGTTACAGTTCTGTCCCCGGTTGCTGTTATATTTCCATTTCCTGTTGCTGTGTTGTAGCTAACGTCTGAAACAGCTTGAGTTGTTACTGTTGCTGGGGCATAAGCATTTATTCTAATATAACCACCAGCACCAGCAGCACCGTCTTGTTTTTTTACAGATGCTCCACCACCACCACCATAGTTACTACCTGGATCTCCAGATCCGTTTAACCCGTTAAACCCATTTCCTCCGCGTCCTCCGTTTTCAGATGCTCCAGCTCCTCCAATATATGTTGAGGCATTGCTTCCTGCAGCCGTAGAACCAGCAGCCCCTCCTCCACCACCTCCATAGCCAGTAGTTCCGGTAGCACCATTTCCACCGTTGTATGTTGTATCTCCCGTGCCTCCTGTCCCTCCAGCACCTCCAGTACCACCTCCACCATTTACCCAGTTACCTTTACCACCACCCGTTGCTACGACTACAGTACCTCCAAACGTTGAATTTCCCCCAGATGTAGCATCATCGGCGCTGTCCTGACCACCTGCTCCAGCAGTACCAACAGAGTATGAATAACTGGCTGCGGGGGCTGTCCATGAAGATATTGCATATTCTCCACCTCCACCACCTCCGTTACCTTCACTGTTACCACCTCCACCACCAGCACCACCTCCGCCACCTCCCCAGCACTCTACAACTAGGGTAGTTGTTCCTGCAGGGACATCATAAGTTCCAGAGCCAGTATCATAGGTTGTTTCTGCAGCCAAAACGTATCCTCCTGAAAATATATTATTAATAGGTTTATATAGGAGAGGGGATAGTTCTGATGCAAGCCAAACAACTATGGATAAAAATCCTAAGATCTTTCTGAGTGATCTTTTTCTAAATATTCTTAATAATTTCGTTTTTACTTTTCTCATTTATTTTGTAACAGCAACTTCCCAAAAAGCGTTTTCTTTAAAGATACTTTTTCTATTTGAAAGAATTTCTATTGGGCCAAACTTAAAGACCTCACTAATTTCTTCTGAGGGTCGATACTCATAAATAAGTTCTTTGGTTTCACCAGCTTTTAGTTCTACATTCCAAGTTATTTTTTTGAAATTTTTCTCTTCAGATACAGTACTTCTACCTTGCCAAATAATGTTAAAAGATGAAGGAATATGATCGGAAATTTGACCACTAAAGTCTTTCTGAGATGTAATTTTTATAATCATTGGGTAACGAGTATTTTCAAGTTTTTTAACTCTTGTAGCTCCTGATCTTTCGATAATAAAATCTTGATTATCTTTTACCTCAATTTTCTTTTCTACCTTAGACCCACCTCTTGATAAGGTGATTTTATATGTACCTTCTTTCTCTGGAATGAATGATGTTAGGTAGTCTGGGTTATTTGAGGTTTGTTCACTACATGTAGTTGATATAGAAATAGTTTCATCTTCTGTACTCAGATCTATCTTTGTCTTTGGTCCTTTTATTCTTATCTTAAGTTTGCTATCACAGATGATACTTCCATCTTGTTCTGTATTTACAATGCTTAGGTAAACATTTTCTCCAACTGAGTAGACTGACTTATTTGTATTTAAAACTAGAGTTTTTTTGAAGTTTTTTGGAAAAACCAGAATAATTGTTGTTATAACAACTAAAAAGATGCCTATTAGCAGAACAATTTTCTTGGTTTTTTTATCTAAGTTCTTAATTTTTTCAATATATTCTTTTCTTTTTATAAGCAGTATTTTTGGTATATACATTTCTATATCGCCTTACCAGGAAACTCCATCTACATCCTGCGAGGCTTCGGTTGATGAGGGAAGGGGAACATTTCCTAAAATAAACCATGATATTGGAAGATCCTGAGGTTCTGGTCTCACTAAGGTTACTTCGAAGGTGCCAAGCTCTACAAACCTGCTTCCTACTGCCACCGGTCTTTCAGGTGTAACCATTATTATGGAGTTTTCATCCACTGCAGTTGTGAATACTTGAGTTGTAGTTTCTCCTGCGGGTACCACAATCTTTCCTGCTGTCTTTGAGGTTTCTTCCTGGGCTTCTATCGTAATTTGTGATGTTTCTACATCTTGAGCCTTTACTGTACCTGTAACCTCAAGTGACCCATCAAGTTCCATTGTTCCATCAGGTTTAATGACCAGTTTTCCGTCAAATACATTTAGGTTTCCAGAGCTTTCTTTTTGGAGATATAAGGCCTGAGTTTCACATAGTCCTTCATTTAGTGTGTCAGTTTCTGGGTTGTAGCAGGAGCTACCAAGTACATTTATGGAGTTTTCTACTGTATCAACCTCTACCATCCCAGCTTGGATGTTTCCTGTTATGTTAAGATTTGCGAGGGTTACATCACCAAGAATATTTACATCTGAATCTATAACTAGTGATTGGTCACCACCACCTCCTTCTGAGGTCATGGCAAGTGTAGAAGCAAACTCTACGAATTCATCGAATAGACCTTGCATTTGAGTAAGCATATCCTCATCTGGTACAGAGGAGGAAGAGGTTGATTCTAAGGCCTCTGAGCCCGCTATTTCTGCTAAAATACTGGTTTTAAGATCATCAATTTGTCCTTGCTGTTCTTTAATTGCTTCTATTAGTAAACCAGCAGTTTGACCATAGTTAATACCGTAATATCCATCAGTAGGGTTTTGGAATACGAGTTCTGGCATTATATCTATAACTTCTTGAGCAATCATACCGGTCATTCTCTTCGGTTCGTTAGGATCAAGCCAATTGAAGGTTACACCCCTTAGTTGTAATACCTTATCTAAAGCATTATCTATAGTTTCAATATCTGTTTTCATTCTTATGTCAGAAGTTGCAGTAGTTAATGTGCCATCAGAAGTTTGATTTACAGCTGTTGAGTAAGCACCACTTCCTATCGATCTAATTCTTGCATTACCTCTTACATCAAGAAGATTTCCTTGTACTAGTAAGTCTCCATGCATCTTATTTGAATTGGAGCCGTTTAGAAACACGTACATATCGCCTGAATTATAGTTTGATGTTGCTAGGTCGCTGTATCCATCTTTATCAAAGTCTTCTGCGACAATTGCTTGGCTGCGTCTACCGTTTGAGTAGTCGAGTCTGGTGAAATCAAAGGTTCCGTCTCCGTCATTTATAAAGACTGAGAAGTAATTGCTATCTCCTCCAGTGCAGGCAATATCGTTGTGCCCATCATTATTAAAATCAGAGATCTCTACCCCATATGTGTCGAAAACACCGTAGTAATATACCCTTGTGGCAAAAGTTCCATCCCCATCGTTAATTAACACTGAAATAGCATCTCCCGATCTGTAACTACTAACAATGTCATCATACCCATCGTTGTTTAGGTCTCCAATATCAACCGAATAAGGGCTTCCTGAAGTGTAATTTACTGCTGAATCAAATACCCCTGCTGATCCTGAGTTAATGAGTACAGAGATACTACTAGAAATATAGTTTGCCACAGCTAGGTCGGGGTAACCATCGTTATTAAAGTCTCCAGAATCAACTCTATATGGAGAAGTTTGAACAGTGTAATCTGTTTTTCCTCCATCAAAAGTACCATCCCCATCGTTTAAAAGTATAGTAACTTCGTTATCGTCTTTAAGTGTAGCAGCAATATCGTTCCAACCGTCCTTATTAAAATCAGCAACTACTGCTGAGCTAGGCGCTGACCCGGCTGTATAATCTGTTTTTCCTCCATCAAAAGTCCCATCCCCATCGTTAATAAGCACAGAGACTAAGGTAGAATTAGCGTTAGGGACAACTAAATCTGGATAACCATCATTGTCTAAGTCTTTCATATCAAGGTGTGATGGAACACTTCCTGTACTATACTGTACTTTTGCAGCAAAAGTTCCATCCCCATCATTTATAAATATACCTACCTTTGAATCGCAGGACTCAGTTACTCCAAGATCAGGGAACCCGTCATTATTTAGATCCCTAGTGGCTATTGAATATGCGCATATTGCGGACGTATACTCTGCCCTTTCTGAAAAAGTTCCATCACCTTCGTTTCGCATTATAGTTACGATGTTCGAATCATTAGTAGATATTAGGTCTTTATATCCGTCGTTATCTATATCCTCTGCAAAAACAGAGTAGGGGTCTTCAAATGTATAATAGAAAGTACGTCCAGAGAAAGTTCCATCCCCATCATTGTAGTGTATTGCGAGGGAATCACTGGTACCGTTTGAGTAAGCGAGATCATTGTATCCATCGTTATCAACATCACCTATGGAGATGGAGTTTGGGAAGTATCCAGTGCTGTAGTCAGTTTTACCCAGATCAAAAGTCCCATCCCCATCGTTTAGCAATACAGAAACCTCTGAATCATCGTCGAGTGTAACGGCGATATCTCTCCAGCCGTCATTGTTTAATTCTCCTATAGAGATAGAATATGGACCTGATCCAGCTGTATAGTCCGTCTTACCTCCATCAAAAGTTCCATCTCCATCGTTGGGTATAATTGATATTGTACTATCAGTCCAGTTTGATGTAGCGATGTCATTGTATCCATCGTTATCAACGTCACCTACACTAACTGATGTTGGATTAGCGCCCGAAGAGTAATCTGTTTTTCCTCCATCAAAAGTTCCATCTCCATCGTTTACTAAAACAGATACAGTATCGGCACCATAGTTTGCTGTGGAGATATCGTTGTAACCATCATTATCTAAATCTTTAATGGAGATTCCATATGGACTTGACCCACTTGTATAGGTTACATCTGCAGCAAAGGTTCCGTCCCCAGCATTTATAAATACTGATACTAAGTTACTATCTCTGTTAGCAACTGCTATATCTTCCCACCCATCGTTATCTAAGTCTCCTACAGAAACAGATCTTGGGTATGTTTCAGTATTGTACTGCACTTGTGATGCGTATGTCCCATCCCCATCGTTTATATATATAGATATACTGTTGCTTGAGGCATTTGTGGTAACAATATCTTTGTATCCGTCATTGTTAAGATCTTCAACGTACGTAGATAGTGGATCAGTACCAGCACTATAACTCTCTATTGGGGTTCCAAAACCATAGGTTCTTGTATCGGTTTGTAGTGCATTTATGTTTAGTAATTTCGAAGCTGTAATATAGTCTGTACCAAGAGTTAATGTTCCAGATCCTACGACCACTTCATTTTCTGTATATATAGTATCGGCTACACCAAGCAGATCTTGTACATACATATCATCTCCGTCCATTGTGAAGCTAGCATTTGTTATGGCTTCAGTTGTTGATCCTACATATAGATCATCATATATGTAGGCATCTCCTACTACCTCAAGTTCATAATCAGGGTCATATGTTCCTATGCCTACCTTAGATAAAGTTGCAATATTTCCTGAAACGAATAGGTCACCCTGCACTTTATTGGCATTTGCACCATTGATAAATACTGACATTATATGATGATAACTACTTGGTGTTGCCATGTCGGGGAAGCCGTCATTATTTAGATCACCTGTTGCAATGTCTCCCACCCAGGCACTACTCTTGTAATGTTGTATTGTAGTATTAAATGTCCCATCCCCGTCGTTTATAAGTACGTACACACCGTTAGTGTAGGAGCTTGTGACTGTAATATCATCATAACCATCATTATTAAAGTCTCCTAAAGAGGCTCCCCATAGCCACTTTTTGTCTACAGTATAATCAACCTTATCTGCAAATGTTCCATCACCATCATTTATAAATACAGATACTGTCCCAGCACCATAGTTTGAGGTAACAAGATCTTTATATCCATCAAGATCTACATCTCCAATGACAACAGTAGTTGGGGAGGATCCCGAAGTATAATCTACCTTGGAATCAAATGTTCCTTCTGATCCTGAATTAAGCAGGACAGATACAGAGTTACTAGCTCTATTTGATACCGCAAGATCGTTGTAACCATCGTTGTCTAGGTCTCCAACATCCAAAGTAATTGGATTTGTACCAACAGTATAGTCAGTCTTAGTATTAAATACCCCTGCGGAGCCAGAGTTTAGTAGTACTGATGTAGTACCACCACTCCAGTTAGCAGTAGCAATATCTTTATAACCATCGTTGTTTAGATCTCCAACCTTAATATAATAGGGGTTTGATCCAGTTGTGTAGGTAGATCTAGTTGGGAATAGTCCTGGACCAGAGTTTAAAAATATAGAGGCAGTGTTTTCTGCATAGTTAACAGCTACAATGTCGGTGTATCCATCGTTGTCAAAGTCTCCTGCATCAACATCAATAGGAGTATTTCCAGCTGAGTAGTCTGATTTTGATGCAAATGTTCCATCTTCATCGTTTATAAATATTGATATCGTATCATCACCATAATTAGCAGTAGCAAGGTCTTTGTACCCATCTTTGTCTAGATCCTCAATTGCCACACCGTATGGACTGTCACCTGTAGAATACTCGTCTTTTGCACCATCAAATGTTCCATCCCCATCGTTTAGTAGTATGGTTACTCCTCGACTATAGTTAGCGATCGCAAGGTCATTAGATCCATCATGATCGACATCTTTAATAACCACACCTTCTGGATGTATGCTTGTAGTGTATTCAACACTTGAGGCGAAAGTACCATCCCCATCGTTTATAAATACTGAAATAGTAGAGGATCCATCATTTGGAATAGCAGCATCTGGATAACCGTCGCCGTTTAAATCCCCAACATCTATATCGTAAGGTTGAAGGCTTGTGCTTCCAACGCTATAGTCAACCTTCCCACCATCAAATGTTCCATCCCCATCGTTTATTAGTATTGACATTGAAGCGCCCGTGTAGTTAGCCGTGGCTAAGTCGTTGTATCCGTCATTATCAAAGTCATCTATGGCTACCATATCAGGTCCAGTGTCTACGGTGTAATCATTCTTGGCATCGAAAGTACCTTCTGATCCAGAGTTTAATAGTACAGATACTGTGTTGTTGTCCCATGTTGCAACTGCAACATCAAGATATCCATCATTGTTTAAGTCGCCTAGTTCAACACCTTCTGGTGATGTGTCCGTTGTGTAATCCGTTTTGCCTCCATCAAATGTCCCATCACCATCATTTATAAATACTGAAATGTTGTTACTATCTTCATTGGCGACAACAAGATCTTTGTAACCATCATGGTCAACGTCTCCTATACTTACAGATCTTGGATCTGAGCCACTATTATAATTAACTTGTGAAGCAAATGTCCCATCACCATCGTTTATGTAAACAGACACTGTGTTATCGTATCTGTTTGCGCTGACAAGATCATCGTATCCGTCATTATTTAGATCACCTACGTTAATATCTCGTGGATCAGACCCACTTGCATAGCTGGTAGCTGTGCCATATGTGCCATCCCCTTCATTCATTAATACTGTCACAGTCCCGTTAGTTTGATATCCACGGTTTGCTGTGGCTATATCCTCATCTCCATCTTTATCAAAGTCCGAAACCCCTATAGAGTAGGCATATACATACTCGCTGGATTCAGACACCCAATATCTTCCTACAGGATTTCCAAATCCTGTTGATCTAGTATTAGTTAGAGTAGCTTTTGAGAGTAGGTAATTGGTTGATGCTCCAAGTAACACATCCTTATCATCGTTGACTTCAAAGAAGGTGTCTGTTCCGTTTGTGAGTAAGAAAGATGTTCCCTCATCTATGTACAAATCATCGTGTATGTATATGTCACCTCCTACCTCAAGAGTGTGAGTTGGATCAGTAGTAGCTACACCTAAGTAACCTGTGTCAAAGTATCCCTGCAGAAGGGGAGTTGTATTTACATTGTTTTGCTTTAGCTCAAATAAGTAGTCCACAGGGTTTGAGTAACCCGCCATATTTCCAATAAATATGGAGCTTTCTCCAGTGTTTTTCCATCCGGCTCCATAACCTACTGCAGTGAGATAGCTACCTAAGTTATTGAACCCAGTATAATTTCCTACAACCACAGAGTTTGGTGCTGAATTTCCATATCCAGCCCAGACACCTACAGCGGTTAAATCATCGCCATAGTTTTTATACCCTGCCCTTTGTCCAATTGCGGTAACTTCAAAGCCGTAGTTTGAATAGCCCGCGTAGGCCCCCACTGCAGTAAGGTATAAACCATTAGTTGCATCATTTTGAAATGCGGCCTCATAACCAATAGCTGTAACTTCATCTCCACCACCTTGGTAAGCTGCCTTATAACCAATAGCTGTAACTTCATCTCCACCACCTTCGTAAGCTGCCTTATATCCAAGAAGGGTTACATTGTCATCGTACGATGGATAAGAAAATCCTGCCATGTACCCTATCATTACAGCTTGATCATTATATGCTCCATATCCACTTTTGTACCCTATTAGTACTGACTCAAGGGAGTTAACTCGTTCACTTTGCCCAGCACCTTCTCCAAGATATATTGTCTTGTATGTGTCATCCCATCGCATTACATCGGTTCCACTAAACTTGATAGTATTTCCACCACTAATGTTTAGAGAGCCATTTACATCCAAGGCATATTGTGGAGTAGTTGTTCCAATGCCTACAAATCCATTTTCAAATATACCTGCATATTGGCTGTAATTATCTATACTAATATCATCTACCCATACATTATCTGTGCCGACAGCAGTGGCACCATCTTTTTCGTATTTCCACTCAAAAGAGTGCGATCCGCTAGTTAATATATAAGGTCCTGCATTTACCCAACCTGTGTCGCCTGACCACTTTTCAAGTTCTACATCATCTACAATAAACTTAAAGAAATCCCAATCTTCTTCTGAACTTACCTTTGTATTAAAAGTAATTTGACCACCTTTTGATCCTACAGTTTTTGTAATAGTAAGTGACGTGTAATCCCAACCAGCAGGAACAGATCCTGAGGTAACACTGTAAGTACCTGTGTAGGCGGTTCCACTTGTTGTGTACCAAATTGAATCTCCGCTTGAGGAAAATGGTGGTAGGGTGTTATCTTCAAATCCATCCGAAAGTACAGATGAAGTAGATCCTTTTATATTAAGTTGTGCCAGGGGACTGGATGTTCCGAGTCCAAGATAGCCATCACTTTGGTCGAATACTAGTTTATCGGTGTCTATGACAAAGTCGCCTCCGAGCTCCATTTTTCCGTTGATAGATAGGGTGTCAGTATTTATGTCAAAGCTTCCATTTGTTGTCAATTTATCATAATATATCGATGTTTTTCCTATACTCATTAGCTCGGAAGCATTAATATTTCGGGCTAACACGCTATCAAATTGCTGTTCACTAGCAAAGATTATATATGTTTGACCATCTCCCGCATCTCCTCCCTCATCATTACCTGATGCTCCCATTGCTATGTCTCCAAAGCCATCTCCGTTTAGGTCACCAATTGCTAGAGCTGTTCCTAACCAATCATCACTTACTGCCTCACCTCTCCATGAAGCATCAGAGCCGGTTCCTAAATCTGTGTCCATTGCCCACCCACTAGCCTTACCAAGTATTAGATAAACCTGACCAGTATCTGTCCCAGTTTCGCTGTTTTCCATACTACCAATTATAAAGTCACTGTAACCGTCTTTATTCACATCTCCGAACGCTAGTCTTCGTCCAGTGTAATCTAGCGCCGCCTCACCCTCGAAAGATGCTGCAGCCACATCGGTTATGGTCATATCCATAGACCAGTCACTCTCAACTGTAACGCCTCCTAGAACGAGGTACGTTTCACCATTCGCTGTACCACCTCCTGCGTCCTCCACGGCTAAAAAGTCATCAAAACCGTCTCCATTTACATCCCCCGCACCTCCTAGTGTATACCCTAGATTTTCTGAAGTTGTCGATCCCCAGAATGAGGCATCTGCCACAGTTCCTATATCAACATCCATGTTCCAATCAGCTGCGTCAGGACTTCCAAAAACTATGTAGAGTTGTCCTTCATTCAAAGATATATCGTCTATTGGAGCTCCAATTAGTATGTCATCATAACCATCTCCATTAATGTCACCTGCAAAAGATAAAGCATCACCTAAGTCATCATTATCTCCTTCTCCAACCCAAGAAGCATCGGCTACTGTTGCTATGTCTACGTCAGTTGACCACCCAGTTTCTTTACCAAGGATAAGATAAACTTGTCCTCTAGAAGTTCCACCCCCTGCATTGTCAGGAGCGGCGATTAGGATATCGTCAAACCCATCTCCGTTAACATCCCCACCGCCAACCATACTTCTTTTTTCTGCAAAACTCTCATTAGCACCCTCAGCGTACCAGGAAGCGTCATCACCAGCTGCCATATCAGTGTTTTTGGTCCACCCAGAAGCTGCACCGAATATCAAGTAAGCCTTACCTGTACTACCATTATAAGCAGGGTCGCTAGCTAGAATATCTTCATAGCCGTCCCCATTAACGTCTCCTGCAGAAACAACTTCTTCACCAAAATCATCAAGAGTAGTTTCTCCATACCAAGAGGCTGCATATTGATCTTCTATATCTGTATCCATAGACCACGTTCCCGGAGCAGTTCCTAATATTAGCCAAACTTCACCAGGGGCTAAGCCATCATCGGTGTCATTTCCGTCCCTTCCACCAATAACTAAATCATCAAAACCATCTCCGTTGAAGTCTAGAATTGCTAATGCTCCTCCAGATTTATCACCATAAGTATCATTAGGAGCAAAGAACGAGGCATCGGGGTGACTCCCGGCGTCTCGGTCCATAGTGTCCATGTTAGTAATTCCACCAAAGTCATATGTATTATTTGTCTCTGGACCAATATTTCCAGCTAGTTGAAGCTTAAATTCATCTGGGTTACTGGTTCCAATTCCAACGTTTCCACTATCTGATACATAAAATACATCTGTACCGTTATCTTGAATGCTAAAGTCTCCGGTGCTAGTTAAATTATAAATAGTGTCAAAAGCTGCTTGATCAAATAAAGTATTTTGCGTGTAAGTTCCACTCAATAAGAACTGCGTTCCACTTAATGTTAAGCCGTTTCCTGCAGTGTAGGTAGAACCTTGTGTAGTAATATCTTTCCACGCAGATCCATTATAGAAATATGCAGCAGATCCACTAGAGTAGAAGTCTCCCTCATTTGGTGATATTGGAGTCACACCTGTTCCCATATGAAGTGATGCAGCTGATGTGGTTGACGCAATTATATCTAGATATGCAGTAGGTCCTGTTGTTCCTATACCCATAAAGCCTTGAGATAGTATTAAATGCGTATTTGGAGTAATTGTTAGGAGTCCTGAAGAATTACTTATTACAGAGTTAGTCCCTGCAACACTAAGTTGTGATGTGGGGCCTGTTGTTCCTATACCAACGTAACCTGTGTCCTCCTCCAAAAAGAGTATTTCATCTCCACCATCGTTATAGAATCTAATGCTTCCGTATGTTGAGCTAAGCATTACAGCAGACCCACCTTGATATGCAGATTGAAGTGTTTCAGATCCCCCTGTAGCATTTTTACACATCCATGTTGCACTTGATGAATCCCATTGAAGAACTTGGCTATTAGAACACCCTCCAATTAGTCTTAATCCTCCAGCAGTGAGCTCGAGTCCTGAGTTAGCTGAAGCTACGCTAGTTGTACCAGTTGTAGTTACATCTAAATCAAGTCCATTTTCACTAACAGTAAGTCCTAATCCACCAGCAAGATTAATAGTTAGTAATCCATTAGTACCTCCTCCTGTGAGCCCTGATCCTGCAGTTACACCAACTGTTGCATAAGTATCTACATTACTTGCGCTGACTATTGTTCCACCAACACCATCTAAAAGATTAAGCTCAGCTACAGTGATAGTTGCTCCATCAAGAAGACTTAACTCAGATCCAGAAGCTAAAACTTGAGCACCATCTACATAAAGGGTATTCATATTAAGGGACCCTTCTACATCTAAAAGATATGAAGGAGATGTCGTACCTATACCAACATTTGCAGTAGAAAATGCTATTACATCAGTTGTGTCATTCCAAAACTCAATTCTTCCGTTTGTTGATCCAAGACCTAACCATTCTCCTGAAGCAGAAGAATCAGCAAATGCAGCTCCTGTTGATTCACTACCTACTGCTGTAATATCTCCTGATCCTGTTCCTGCATCTTCACATATCCAAACTTCTGCAGATAAATCCCACTGAAGTATCTGGTTATCAGCGCACCCCCCAAGAAGTCTTACTCCTCCTGCAGTAACCTCAATACCTGAGTTACCAGAAGATACACTAGTTGTACCTGTTGTTGTTGCGTCAATTGTTAGTCCATTTTCTGTTACTGTGATAGCGTTACCACCTGCAATATTAAGTGTTGCAGGGCCAGACCCAGCTCCACCAGTAAGTCCAGACCCAGCTGTGACACCTGTTGTCGCATAGCTTCCTACATTTACACTATCAACTAAAGTGTTTAATCTACCATCTAAGAGGTTAAGTTCAGCTACAGTTATTGTTGCTCCATCTAAAAGACTTAGTTCTGATCCACTAGATAGCACCTCTTGTCCTGCTATGAATAGAGAAGCAGTATTAGTTGATCCAGATACATCTAGTCTATAACTAGGATCAGATGTTCCTATACCAACATTCCCACCGTTATATGAGAGTATTACATCGTCAGTTGAGGCATCTCCAATAAAGAGTTGCCCAGTATTATTTACAATCTGTGAGTTAGTCCCATCATGATAAAGCTCAAGATCCTGCCCATCTCCTAGGTAAAGCTCTCCTCCTGCCCCTGTACCACCAGGAGTTCCATCTCCATCTTCAGCAAGAACCCAATCACCAGACTCTCCCCAGATTCCATAACTATTCGCAGAAGCTGATCCTGCAGTTAGATAAATTCCATAATTTGTTGTTGGTGTATCATCTGCAGTATCTAAATACAATCCATAACAAGTAGTTGCATCATCACATGTTCCATAATAGTTGTAGGCAATATCTATTGAGGCATCAGAGCCCGCTGATCTATAAATTTCTGAGTAAGCTCCATAAGCTGTGTCTATATTTGCAAAATCATAAACATTGATCTTATTTAGTAATCCATAAGCAGTAGTCACGTTTGCGTAGTCATCCACTTTTGTGTAGGATTCGTAGTTTACAGCATCATCTACTATTGCTTGCTCACCAATAGTAAGTGTATTCCAATATCCTCCAACCCAATCAGCAGGGGCCGAACTCAGGTCTGGCTCATAAGTTATCAGCTGCACATCTCCATATATGTCTGAACTACTGGCTAAACTAGATGATGTGATTGAAAAACTGTTATAGTCTCCGTATATATTACCGGAAAGTTTAGTGTCACTATCCATTGAGATCCCTGAATAATTAGCATAAACTCCTCCTGTTACAATATTGCTATTTCCAAAGTCAAAGGAGAGCCAAGTATAATCACCATATACAATTGCGGCTGTACCAGAAACCATATTTACTTGGTTATCAATGCCATATAATCTGTCTACTTTTGAGCTATAAAGATTTACTGAGGTCGATATACCATCTATATACGTAGTGTATTCGTTGTCTTGGTAACTTTGTATGTCTACGATATTACTAATACCCGATGGGTAGTTATGTCCAGTTGAGCTATAATTAAATTCTGTATCAACAGAGAGACCGTATGATGTGGCGCTAGAAGTAAATTCTTCTTCGATATCTAGTACTATATTAGAATTCGCACCGCTGGGTAGATTTCCAAGTGCAAAATGGCCAGTACCTAGTATATCTCCCTCAACATGTAGTGTTTCAGACGGATCGGTTGTTCCAATACCAACATTTGCAGTAGAGAAGGCTATTGTGTCAGTAGTATCATCCCAAAACTCAATTCTTCCAGCAGATGCACCTAAACCTAACCAATCTCCTGTAGCACCAGCTCCAGCAAAGGCAGCACCAGTAGTCATAGAACCTACTTGAGTAATATCTCCAGATACTCCAGCTGTCCCTGATGTTACCGTTCTACATCCCCAAGTAGCCCCAGCAGAATTCCACTCAAGCACTTGTTCATCAGCACAACCTCCAAGAAGTCTTAAACCACCTGCTGTTATCTCAAGTCCAGAGTTTGATGAGGTTATTGATGTGGTACCTGTTGTTGTTGTATCTATAGATATACTATCTTCTGTAACAAATATTCCATCCCCACCTGTAATATTTAAAGTTACTGCACCTTCAGTACCTCCACCGGAAAGACCAGACCCTGCAGTAACTGTAGTTATGTCACCACTAGCAGTACCAGAAGTTACAGTATCACAAGTCCATGTAGATGAAGTTGAATTCCATTGAAGCACCTGATTGTCACTACAACCTCCAAGAAGTCTTAAACCACCTGCTGTAACTTCAATACCAGAGTTTGACGAAGATATACTAGTTGTACCTGTAGTTGTGGCATCAATTGTTACCCCATCATCAGTGATTGTGAGTCCTGCCCCACCTGCAAGATGAAGTGTTGCAGGACCTGATCCTGCACCACCAGTTAAACCTGAACCAGCAGTGACACCTGTTGTCGCATAACTTCCTATGTTTACACTATCAACTAAGGTGTTTAATCTTCCATCTAATAGATTAAGTTCAGTCAAAGTGATAGTTGCTCCGTCCAGTAGAGAAAGTTCAGATCCCGATGCTAGAACTTCCTGATCTGATATATACAGGGTATCTGTATTAAGTGTCCCTGATACATCAATATCATATGCATCTGTTGGATTAGTTGTACCTATTCCTATGGTTCCAGAATCTTCTATGTAGAATACATCTGTACCATTATCTTGTACTCTAAAATCACCAATTCCTGTTAGGTCAAAGATTGTGTCAAAAGCACCTTGTGTTATTGTTGTGGCTTCAGACAGTGTTCCTCCAAGATGTACATCATTAGTTGTTCTTGTGAGTCCATTTGTGAAGGTAAGAGGGGATTCATAAGTACCTGAGATATCAATTGTTGATACATTTGTTATTCTTCCCTTACTATCAACTAAGATTTGAG
>JBHPFT010000003.1:0-32185 GCA_042571445.1 Patescibacteria group bacterium | reverse complement strand
CAGTATCTTTATTATAAGGTCAGCAAATTTGCTGACCTTATAATAAGGATACTGCTTGTAGATTTATCAGAGTGGCAGTGTTCGTGGATCATGTTAGAACGTCTTATGGAGATATATTGGGCCATGCGTATAAAGTTATTGAGTTTAGAAAAGAACTAGGAGCAGAAGATATTTGCCTTTTTACTGATATCCAAGTCAAACATTCAGAGTTACTTAATATTAGGCCTATTGAAGATAGTGCTTTAGAGGCTATTGAAAAAGATAGCGATGGGCTTATTGTTACTGGAAAGTGGACTGGAGATGCTCCTAATTTAGAAAAATTAGCAAGTGTTAGAAAAGCAGTTAAAGACTTTCCTATTATTATTGGGAGTGGTGCTACGAAAGATAACATGTCTACTCTTTTAGAGTATGCTGATGCAATTATTGTTGGTACTGCATTAAAAACAGGCAAAGTAAAGGATAAGTCAGAAGAAGTAAATCTAAAATCTTATGAGGAAAGAGTAAATCTAAAAGAGGCAATTTCTTTCGTTAAAAAGTTTAATAATCTTACAAATAAGTAGCACCAAAAAGTACTTGACATTATTTTACATATTTAGTAAATTATCAAAGTTCAGGAAAGTTTTGCACTTGTGTAAGACACGGACGATTTAGTTAGCGCAAGCTTTCCGAAGAAATCCATTTCCTGAACACTAATGAGCCGATGACTTGTCACCGGCTCTTTTGTGTTTTCTATCTATTCAGTTTTTATCTATGTAGTCCCTTACCTTTACCCATTGAGAACTCACTAGGGCCTTTTGGTGTCCCTGTGCAGCCTTCTGCTCGTCTTTGAGCCATCATTTCTAGTCTTTCTGCTATCTCTTCTTCAGAAAGTCCTCTTTCTTGCATTCTCTCAATAGCTCTGTCTTGCATATACTGTTGGAATTCTTCTTGAGTCCTACCTTGTTCTTCTACTAGGTCAATTATTGTTTTTCCTTCATCTCTTGCTGTTCTAATATCCTCATGTTCCATTCCAGAGTGCATTTATACCTAAAATAGCTTCTTTCCCAACAGCTTCTCTAATACTTTTAACAACTTCATTGAAACATTCTTCATTTTCTTTAGTAATAAACTCTTTATGAGGTATATCGTAATTATTCTCAATCATAATGGCGTCAAAACCAGCTTCTTTGAGCTTTAAAGCGTCAGAAATTGCGTCTTTAGCTACATCTTCAATAGAAACGAACCCCTCATAACCAACAAGAGGCTTTAAATGAACCATTCCAATCAAAAACTTTTCTTTATCAAATAAACTCATGGGAAAATTATATATTAGTAGAAAACTAGGACCTAATGGTAGGGTAGTCTAGACCCATTGCTTTTCTTGCTCTGTCAACGTTTCCAGCAGCTAGTTCTTGGGCTTTCTTGGTTCCATCGGATACATATTTCATAATATCCTCATTCTCAAACTCTTTTCTTTTCTGTCTAATTGGCTCTAAAAAGTTCTCAATAGCGTCAAAAAGCTTCTCTTTAACTTCTACGTCTCCAACTGTACCTTTCTCGTATCTTTCCTTCAGATCTTTGACTTCCTTTTTGTTCTCATTAAATGCATCGTGATATATAAATACAGGGTTACCTTCTACAGTTCCTGGGTCATCAGGATGAATCCTCTTTGGATCTGTATACATGCTCATTATCTTTTTCTTAACTTCCTCGGTACTGTCTTTTAGATAAATTGCATTATTTAATGATTTACTCATTTTTGAATTACCGTCTAATCCTACAAATCTACCTATGTCACCAACTAACGCTTTACACTCTCCAAATGTCTCACCATAAGTACTATTAAAAGCCCTTGAAACACGATTAGTAGACTCAATATGGGGAACTTGATCATTTCCAACAGGCACTAAAACTGGCTCTTTCGAGTCTTTAGGGTTGGGAGAAACCATTAGAATATCTGCCGCCTGAGAAACAGGGTAATTCATAAATCCAAGAGTTGCACCCTTACTAAGTTGTTTTAACTCTTCTTTTATAGTGGGGTTCTTTTGTATCCAAGTGAAGGGAGTGACCATCGTGAAATAGGTTGTTAGTTCACTAATTTCAGGAATTGCACTTTGAAGAACAAAATTAACATTATCTTTTAATGGATCAAGACCCACAGATAACATATCTAACGTTACCTCTCTTATAGACTCTTGAATTAATTTTGGATTATCAGCATGAGTAGTTAGTGCTTGAATATCTGCAAGTAGAAAGTAACATTCATAGTCGTCTTGAAGTTTTATCCATTGTTTAAGTGCGCCTACAAAGTGCCCTAAGTGAAGTGGTCCTGTTGGTCTAATTCCAGTTAGTATTCTTTTCATAATTAAAGTATAACTTATTGGCACCGGCGGCAGGAATCGAACCTGCGACCTGCGGTTTTGGAGACCGTCGCTCTGCCAACTGAGCTACGCCGGTTTACAGCGTAATTATAACATCTGAGTGTAAGGGAAGAAAAAAGCAAGTATCTTTATTATAAGGTCAGCAAATTTGCTATGGAAAAGAAAAAAAGGCCCAGTGCGGGGGACCTTTTTCTTATATTTGATCAAGGAGATTTAATCGGCCAGAATAGGTGGCTTTTTAAATCCGTAGTCAGACCAGTTGATCTTGGTAAGATCCAGTATTTCATCTTTTGTATCAGTAATAGTTTCACCAAGTGCGAGCGGAATATCAAAACCATCTACTCGGTACTCCAAACGCTTTTCTGTCAGGTTTAGTTGCTTATGCGAGGTCTGGAGAGGGATAGCAATTATGTCTCCTGCGTAAACATGAACAAGATCGCCACCTTCAAACACCACAGACAAAATACCTTCGACAGGTTCCCAAACTTCACACATAGCTTGGTGGAAGTGAGTTGTGAAAGCCTGAAGCGGATCAATTTCGCAAGACGAGTTTCTAAACCGCCACATACCTGATATGAATGGGATTATCCAGGATCCTCTTCCCAGATCATCAAATATTCTTAATTCCTCAGGCATTTTATCGGCATTAAACGCGACTTTCTTTCTTCCATGCTTGTCATCACTCTCGTGACTTGCTGCTGATACTACAGCGTCCTCGCCTCGAAATATGTAATACCTTTTTATTCTTTCTTGGTACCCCTTGGGTAACGTGTAATTTTTGAATAGATCGAGTATGACATCTATTTTCATCGCCATAAGATCTTGAAGACCAGTCATTTTTTCCTCCATCCTATTTTATTTGCGCACTATACTAGAGGGTATTATACTACAGATACGGGGTTTGTCAAACTATAAATATTCCAACTAGGACAGCTGCTAGTATCGATATAGCGACATAAAAAAGAGGTAACACTTTACCAATCCTGTTTTTTATACTCTTAGCAACTAAAAGGTAGGCTCCAATAAGTACTGCTTCCGACAGCATATACCAGGAAGAGATATAGTCTGTTATCCAGTCACCTCCTTCTTTACACTCTATTTCATAACCATAAGTAGATCTATCAAAAGGTAAAAATAAAGCTATACCACCAACTAAGTAATCTAAAACCAAGTGTGTAATAACTCCAAAGATAAAAACTAAAGCTAGACTCATACAAAACTGTCTTCCAAACTTTGCTTTCTTCTTATAAAAGAATCCAAAAGCCAAAAGTATTACTGATGCTATTCCATATAAAACAACACTGTGTGTTATCCACTGCCTATGACTTGTGGAATTAGGGTTTAAGAAATATATTATTAGATCAAAATCTGGAAATACTGATGCTGTGATACCAACAAACCATAAAATGTCTCTTTCAATTTTTGAAAAGATACTTTCTTTATCTTGAAGTACTAACTTCGTTGATACTGCACCAGCTAAACTATGAGTAAAATACATACCGATCAATTATACACTGATTTCTGTTAGAATTTTGATATGCCAAAGATATCTGAATTAAAAAAAGAGCTTAAGAAACACTCAAACAAAAGGGATGCAGCTATCTCTCAGAGATTTTTCAAAACAGGGAAAGGGGAGTACGGGGAAGGGGATATATTTCTAGGTATAAAAACAGCAGTAACAAAGGAAATTGCAAAGAAATACATGGATATATCATTAACTGAGAATGAAAAGTTACTTCAAAGCAATATTCATACTCACAGAGGTGTAGCTTTAAGAATTCTTATTCATAAATTCGAGAAAGCAGACGAAAAACTACGAAATAAGATTTATAAATTATATCTACGAAACACAAAGTATATAAATAACTGGGATCTTGTAGATATCTCTGCACCAAATATAGTTGGAGTTTACCTTTTAGACAAAGACAGAAAAATACTCTATAAGCTAGCTAGGTCAAAAGATCTGTGGGAGAAACGCATCTCTATTTTGTCTACCTACACTTTTATAAGAAATAACGACTTTAAAGATGCCTTAAAGATTTCTGAAATTCTCCTTAATGATGATCACGATTTAATTCATAAAGCTGTAGGTTGGATGTTACGAGAAGTTGGGAATAGAAATAGGAAAGTGGAAGAGAAATTTCTTGATAAATATACCTTAAAAATGCCAAGAACTATGCTTCGTTATGCCATCGAAAAATTTCCTGAACCAAAAAGACAATACTACCTTAAGAAAAAGTAGTATAAAATAAAGAAGATGGATACTACTGCCTTTACTAAAGATGGTAAATACCTAATGCTTGCCCTAGATCATAGGGGAAGCTTCAGAAAGCTCGTTAATCTTAAAAACCCAGATGAAGTAGATCCGTTTGATGCTATAGAAGCTAAAAAATCCATTATAGAGGCTGTTTTTACTCAAATGAGTGGTCTTTTAATAGATATGGATTTCGGATTAGAAGCCTACGCTACCGCAAACTACATTAAACCAAAACCCTTTCTTCTTGCTATGGAGGTATCAGGCTATACCGAAGAAAATGGGGAAAGATTTACAACTATTGAGAACAGTGCCCACGCTCTAAAAGAACAGGGTGCACTAGGTACTAAACTTTTAATTTATATCAATCACAAAAGTCAGAGCACTAAAAAACAAATAGAGACTGTAAAAACCGCTTTGAAAGACTCTCATGATGAGGGATTACCCTTCTTTTTAGAAATAGTTACCTATGGAGAAACAGGGGGTGAAGTTGTAGAGGCACTAGCAGCTGTTCTTCAAGAAGGAGTAAAACCAGATGTATTTAAACTTGAATATCCTGGAAATGAACAAAACTGTAAGGCCATTACCGAAGTTCTGGGAAAAACTCCATGGATAATGTTAACAAGAGGTGATAACTTTAATGATTTTACAAATAAACTCCAAATTGCATGTAAAAATGGATGTTCTGGGTTTTTAGCAGGAAGAGCTTTGTGGCAAGAGTACTTTTCCTTGAAAGAAGAAGGTGACAAGGAGAAGTTCTTAAAGAAAACTCTACCAGAAAGATTTAAAAGAATCTCTGAAATTGCATTATGAAATTCCCACAAGATTTTATATGGGGAACAGCAACATCTGCTCACCAAATAGAAGGAAATAATAAGAATAGTGACTGGTGGGAATGGGAAAGCGCTAAAACAGAAGGCCAAAAATATCCCCTAGAATCATCTGGCATTGCTTGCGACTCATATAATCGGTACGAGGAGGACTTTGATCTCTGTGCTGAACTTGGAAATAACGGAGTAAGAATATCTATAGAATGGGCAAGGATTGAACCCGAGCAAGGAACATTCTCTGAAGAAGCTTTAAATCACTATAAAGATGTTTTAGAGGCAGCTAGGAAAAGGGGTCTTAAAACTTTTGTTACCCTCCATCATTTTACAAATCCCCTTTGGTTTAGTAAGAAAGGCGGGTGGGAAGCATCAAGATCTCCTTTTTGGTTTGCAAGATATGCAAGAGAGTGTGCAGAGAGTCTTGGAGATCTAGTTGATGTATTTTTAACAATAAATGAGCCTCAAGTTTATGCACTGATGAGCTATACAATAGGAATGTGGCCTCCTCAAAAGAAAAACTTCTTGTCTTCCATTATTGTTCAACTACATATGATATCTGCCCATAACAAGGCATACAGGGCCATCAAATCTATTAAGAACTACCCTGTTGGAATGGTTAAGAATGTTGTTTGGTATGAAACATATCAAAAAGCCTGGCCTTGGGATAAGCTTGGATCCAGACTCCTTTTCTTTTTAAACTGTGATTTCTTTCTAAAAAGAATCTCTAGAAACTGTGATGTTATAGGTCTTAATTACTACTTTACAAACAAGATTAAAAACCTTCGATTTCAAAATCCTCCTGGGCTGGTTAGCAATATGAACTGGTGGATAAACCCAGATGGACTAAAAAGAGTACTTCTGTATCTAAAAAAATATAAGAAACCAATATATATTACAGAGAATGGTCTTGCAGACTCTGAGGATAAACTTAGAAATACTTTCATTAAATCTATGCTTATTGCTTGTTACGAGGCCATGGAGGAAGGAGCTCAACTTGAGGGCTACTTTCACTGGTCTCTAATTGATAACTTTGAGTGGCATGAGGGATTTTGGCCAAGATTTGGTCTTGTAGCAATAAAAAGAAATGAAAATCTTAAGAGGGTTCCTAGAAAATCCTTTTATTACTACCAAAAAATCTGCAATAATAATAGTATTGGAGGATAACGTATAAAAATGTTTGAAAGAAGAACTGCCATACAAAAACAGCTTTCCAAAGCGGGGCGCTATCTACGAAGATTTTTCTCCATAAAAATTATAAAGATCATTTTTATATTACTAGCCTTCGTTATTATATCTCCTGTAATTATCTTTCTTATTCTTAGACCTAAGGTTCAGCACGATATCACCTACGGAGTCACATTTAGTAACAAGTATGCAAAAGAGATTGGACTTAATTGGAAAGAGGTGTACTTAAAAACACTTGATGATTTGGGAGCAAAGAATCTGAGATTAATTACTTACTGGGATGAAATTGAGGAGAATCAGGATGTATACAACTTTGAAAACATTAAATGGCAGCTGGACGAAGCTGAAAAAAGAAATTTAAATGTAATACTATCTCTTGGTAGAAAGGTCCCAAGGTACCCCGAATGTTTCGAACCCTTGTGGTGGAAAAACCTAAGTTCTAACAATCTAAAGGAGCAAGTTCTTTATGAGTATATAACGCATACTGTAAAGGAGTTGCAAGGATACCAAAGTATAAAAATGTGGCAAGTAGAAAATGAGCCATTCTGGCCATTTGGTACATGTGATAATCCTGAGATAGAAAAGTATGTGGTCGAAAAAGAAATTGAATTGGTTAGAGAACTAGATGATAGACCAATAATGGTCCAAGATAGTGGAGAGGGTGGGGTCTGGAAACCAACATATGACATGGGAGATTACTTAGGTATATCTATGTATCGAAAGATTTGGTATGACTTTTGGCATATCTTTTTTGGTAAATTTATATACTTTCAGTATCCACTAGGTCACTGGACATATAAGATAAAGGCAAATCTTGTTGGTGTTCCTATGGATAAAATATATGTTACTGAGCTTCAAGGGGAACCCTGGGGACCAGGTAGAAATGATCAATTGTCTGAAGCAGAAAAGAATAAAACAATGAGTAGAAATGATTTCTTAACAACTCTTAGTTATGCACAAAAATCAGGATTTAAAAATATATATCTTTGGGGAGTAGAGTGGTGGTACTGGGAAAAAACTCAGAACAATAATGGTTTTTACTGGGATACAGCGACAGCTTTATTCAAATAGTCAGTGAGTTGTTTCTTTAAATCTTCAAAATCTTTAAATTGAATAAAGGTATCTGAAATTGGTCTCATTCTTCCAGTACTTTCTCCTTTTTTAACACATAAAATTATCTCTTTACCGAGAGCTTTAGCATATCCAGCTTCAAGATGCATTCCTTCTGATGGGTTACTGTGGTTAATATAAGCAATAACAGCGTCACATTCTTTTAACTCTTTAAAAACAATTAGTGAGGCTTGATCTCTTGGAACATCTACTTCTTGCCATTTTTTTACATCCTTATCAAAAATGAAGGTTTCATGGCTATCAAGTGTCGAGATTAACGTTGAGAGTTGCTCCAACTCGCGTTCAAGCTCGTGCTTATCTTCAGTAGATTTATATTTATATATGATTACAAATTTCATAGACAGTTTTTTAAGTGTACAAAACCTCCATAGATACCTGCTTTATCTTCAAGTTTACTCCTTTTTATTTCAGGTATCTTAAAAAAGTCTTGGTCCCCTAAGTATTTCATAAGGGGCTCATAAAATCTATCAAACTGGTTACTAACCCCTCCTCCAAGGACAATAATTTCAGGGTTCCAAAAAGCAATAACATTTAGTAACCCAGTAGATAGGTGTTTTGCATAAAGATCCCAAGCTTCTTTATCTTCACAAAACTCAGGAGCTTCACCAAAAATCTCTTCAAAAGATGTTCCAGATACATAACTTTCCATAGAACCAAATAGTCCACTTTTTTGATGAAGTCTTCCATCCTCTAAAGTGATGTGGTGTCCAGGTTCTGCTGGAAAATATGTGATTTCTTCATTTGATTTATCAACTCTCACACCCCCTACTCCAGTACTAAGTGTTAGATATGCGACTACATCATATTTTTTTCCAGATCCAAACATAGCCTCTCCTAGACCTGCAAGAGATGCATCATTTTCCACACACAAAGGAATATCTTTAAATCTGTCATCCAACAACTCATCAAGGCTTTTTCCATCTTTAACTTCGTAGTTTACAGATCTCACAAACTTTCTTTCTTTTTGATCAAGAGTTCCTGCGGATCCCACACAAATACCTTTGACCCTCTCTCCCTTGGAAAGCTTTTCAAAAGTATCATTTAAAAGTTTTACTTGTTCATCAAAATCAGGAGATGTTTCAAATTTTTTAATCTTGAGAATAGATTTTAAATCATTAGAGGAAGCAACTCTTGTATTAGTAGCTCCAAAATCGGCAGTTAAGTACATGACACTCTAATTGTAATATAATGGGTCATATGAAAAAAGTAGGATTAGCCCTGGGAAGTGGTGGTTGGAAAGGTCTTGCACATGTCGGAGTAATAAAAACCTTGGAAAAAGCCGGTATACCAATAGATTACGTAGCTGGAAGTAGTGCTGGTTCGTTAATCGGTGGACTTTACTCATACTTTG
This sequence comes from Patescibacteria group bacterium, assembly GCA_042571445.1. Classification (GTDB taxonomy): domain Bacteria; phylum Patescibacteriota; class WWE3; order UBA101185; family UBA10185; genus JAHIRX01. The sequence goes on along the minus strand of JBHPFT010000003.1, from coordinate 23,077 downwards.
GTAACTCAGAAAAACTAGAAAATTTTTTCTTAAACTTCGGTTATAGGGATCTTTTGAAGATTTTTTCTGACCCCCATTTAAAATCTGGTTTATTAAAAGGTGACAAGGCTGCTAAGTACTTGAATAAAATAACAAAAGATAAAGATATCGAAGACCTCGATATTAAGTTTTGCGCTGTATCCACTGATTTAATTACTGGAAAAACTGTCTATATTAGGCACGGGAATCTTGCCCAATCAATAAGGGCCAGTTGCTCTGTTCCAATTCTTTTCGATCCACAAAAAAGAAGGGGTAAAATTCTTATAGATGGGGCATCAACTGAACCGGTCCCTGTTAGAGCTGTAAGAGAGATGGGTGCTGATTTTGTTATTGCAGTTAATCTAAATACAGGATTTTTTCCAATGAAAGAAGAAGACTTTGTCTATAAAACAAGAATATTACTAGCAACAAACAGGGCCATGATAGATAAACTTGCAGAATATAACTGTAGAGAGGCAGACGTAGTTATTACTCCAAGAATTTCTAAACAAAAATTTATATCTAAACTCAGACTTGAGTGGTTTCTAAAGTTTGTAAAAGAAAAAGAAGTCATTGAAGATGGGGTAGAGGCTACTGAGAAAAAAATAACAATGATTAAAAAACTTCTAGAATCTGAGATATAATTTTTATATGCCTAAAATCGACGGTAAGGTTAAAACAATCATCCTAGCACACTCAATATTTTGGATGGCACAAAAACTTATCCAACCTTTCTTAGCAATCTTCTTTCTAGAGGAATTGAGAGGAGTTACACTTGTTGAGATTGGAACATCATCATTAATCTTTTTCTTAACAGCAGGTACAGTTGAACCAGTGTTTAGCTTTATTGAAGAAAAAAGAAAGGGACTAAGAGACGAAGCCTCATTTGTAATAGGGGGATACTTTTTAAGAGGTTTTACCTTTATGGCATTCACTTTTTCTACTAGTGTGTGGCACTTATATCTCTTTCAGTTTATCTTGGGATTAGCTGCTGCTATGTACTCTGCAGCAGATAAAACTGTATTTTCGAACATATTAAAAGGTGAAAAGGGAACAGGAACACTCCTGTGGGGAACAGATGATTCTGTAATTCTATTCTCAGCAGCATTAGGTGCCTTCCTTGGAGGATACCTTGCAAGTTTATATGGAATTAGAATATTTTTGATGGTAAGTGGTCTTCTTACAATTCTTGCAGGATTAATGTATTATGTTGTTCTTAGGAAGTTAAAGAAGGATAAAATTTGGAAAGGTTACTAATATTATGAAAACGGTTTTAGTTACAGGCGGAGCAGGTTTTATAGGTAGCTTTCTTTGTGAAAAGTTACTTGATAAGGGAGAGAATGTAATTTGTGTTGATAATCTCTTTACTGGTCAAAAAAGAAATATTAAACATTTACTTAAAAATAAAAACTTTAAATTCATCAACCACGATATTATTGATCCTTTATTTCTAGATGATGAGGTAATTGATCAAGTCTATAATTTAGCTTGTCCAGCATCCCCAGTTCATTATAAGAAAAATCCAGTCAGAACAATAAAGGCTAATACGCTGGGCGTAATAAATATGCTCGGCCTTGCTAAAAGACATCAGGCTAGAATTATGCAGTTTTCTACATCTGAAGTTTATGGAGATCCTTTAGAGCACCCTCAAAAAGAAACTTACAGAGGTAATGTTCATACCTTAAGCCCAAGAGCATGTTATGAAGAAGGCAAGAGAGTAGCAGAAACTCTTTTTATGGATTACCACAGACAACATGGTTTAGAGATAAGAATAGTGAGGATTTTTAATACTTATGGCCCTAGGATGTTTAAGGATGATGGTAGAGTAGTTTCAAATTTTGTTCTTCAAGCCTTACGAGGAGACCCAATAACAATACATGGAGATGGCTCCCAAACTAGATCGTTTTGTTACGTAGATGATCAAGTAGATGGTGACTATAAACTAATGAATCATCCAACATTTCAAGGGCCTATTAACATTGGTAACCCAATTGAACTAACCATAAAAGAACTTGCTGAAAAAATAATTAAAATGACAAACTCTAAATCAAAGTTAGAATATGTAGAACGACCTGAGGGAGACCCATCTAGGAGAAAGCCAGATATTTCACTTGCTAAGGAGAAGCTAGGTTGGCAACCTTTAACAGACCTTGAAACAGGACTTGAAAAAACTATAGAATATTTTAGATCAAATCTTTAAACTGCCTTCAAAAATATGAATAATAAAAACTTACTTACATTACTTGGCATTCCTGCTTTAATATTAATACTAGTAATATTTTCAGTTGATAAAAATTTTGATACAACAAGGAATCCAGAAGAAGTGCTAAATACATCACAAACAACAGAAAAGACCAACGTACCCCCTCCAACAGAAAGGGTAGATCCTACTAAAAGTTACACTGCTGTAATCAAAACAACCAAAGGAAATATGACTATTGAGCTTTATTCACTTGAAACCCAAGTAGCAGTAACTAACTTTGTGTATCTCTCAAGATTAGGTTTTTATAATGGAACAATCTTTCATAGGATAGTTAATAACTTCATGATTCAGGGTGGAGACCCCCTTGGAAATGGAACGGGAGGCCCGGGTTATAACTTTAGTGATGAAGAAATAACAAAGGATTACGAAAGAGGAATAGTTGCTATGGCAAACAGTGGTCCTAATACTAATGGTAGTCAGTTTTTTATTGTTCACAAAGATCAGCCAGACCTACCTAAAAACTATGTAATCTTTGGAAAGGTTATTGACGGTCTTGATGTCCTAGATGCAATTGCTGAAAGTGAGGTAACGCAGAGTCCGGGTGGAGAGACTTCCTTACCAATTGAGCCTGTAATAATAAATTCTGTCGAAATATTAGAAACTTGATTAAAAAAGTATCAATAAATAGCTTTATTCTTGCTTTCTCAAATATCACATCAATTATATTTGCGTATGGGATATATAAAATGATGTTTAGAGGGTTAAGCCAAAGAATTGTTCAGGCCCCTCTTGCCTGTTTAGGTGTAGTTTTTGATTTTCTTATGTGGGGTTTTATATCAGCAAAGTTTTTCAAAAAACTATTTATTGGTAGAAAGTACCACCTAGCATGGGTATTTCTACTTAGCTTTTTGTGGGCTCCTATTATCTATGTACCTCTCCACTATGTCACACAAGGGTATATAAGCTCAGCAGATAATCTTTTATCTATCTGGCTTTTTCAAATACCTACAAATCTCTTTACTTTATACATCTACTATAAAGTCCTTATACAAAGAACTCTCGTTTGACACAAAATATATTAAGTATATAATGAATGTGTATTCATAATATATTTATTTAAGAAAGAAGGTGTTTTAAATGCCAAATTTTGATGGTTCTGGTCCATTAGGCAAAGGGGCGTTAACTGGTAGAGGTGCAGGAAAATGTGGTCCTGGGAGACCTAGAATAAAAAGAAGACTAGGGTTTGATACAGATGTAAGATACTTTAAACCACAAGGGATTCCTCTAAGAAACTTGGAAGAAGTTATTCTAAGCGATGAAGAAATAGAGGCCATAAAGCTTTATGAGGTAGATGGTTTAGACCAAAAAACATCTGCAAAAAAGATGGGAATATCTCAACCTACCTTTGCAAGAACTCTAGACAGTGCAAATAAAAAGATTGCTGATGCTCTAATAAACGGTAAAGCAATTAGAATAGGCTAGTGTATAATTTTATTCAGTAACAAATTCCTGTTAAGGAGAACATATGGCAAAAAGTAGTTCTACTACTGAGAAAAACACAGGTATGGCAGTTGTTGCCTATCTTTTGTTTTTTGTTCCACTCCTAACCGATTCTGCAAAGGACCCCTTTGTTAAGTTCCACGTAAAACAAAGTCTTCTCATTGTTTGTGGACTTGTGGCAACTGCAGTCGTTGGTTGGATCCCAATCATTGGTTGGTTGATTGCTATGCTAGCTCCCTTATTGATCTTTGTACTATGGATCATTGGGATATTAAATGCAGTAGCTGGTAAGAAAGAACCATTACCAGTAATCGGTAAGTATGCCGATCAGTGGTTTAAATTTTAATTTAAAGGAGTATCTATGAAAAAAGCATTAACTATTGCTCTACTTATTGTGGTATCTATTTCTCTTACAGGTTGTTTAAAGAAAAAGGCTAGTGAAGAAGAACTATTTAGTGGTTCTTTTTTTGATCTAATGAAACTTGGAAAGAATACTAAGTGTACATTTAGTGATGTAAGTGAAGATGGGGAGTCTGAAGGTACTATATACATAGCAGGAAAGAAATCAAGAAACGATCTCTACGCATCAGCAGAGGGTGGGGAAGACTTTGAATCACATACAATAATTGATGGTGAGTGGATGTATACATGGTCAAATGTACAGGAACAGGGTACAAAGATGAAACTTTCTGAGTTTGATATGGAAAAGGAAGACTTTGAGATGCCTACTGCAGCAGAAATGAAAGAAGCGTACGGAGAATATCAAGATGTGAAAAAAGAAACTAATTTTAAGTGTAGAGCTTGGATCCCAGATAACTCAAAGTTTAATCCTCCAAGTGATGTTGAATTTGTAGATATGAGTCAGATGATGGAGGATATGGAAGAACAAATGACCCAATTCCAAGAAGATGCAAAGAGTATGTGTAGTATGTGTGACATGATGCCATCAGCAGAGGAGAAATCTGAGTGTTTAGTAAATCTAGGGTGTGAGTAAGTTCTTGGTTTGATAAAGGCTGCCTAAAATATAGCCAAACTTATCGTAATATTTCCTTGTTCCTACAGAGGATATTACTGAGATCTGTTTAAATTTCTTATCTATTGATATTTTTTCAGCTACCTTTATTAGTTTAGTCCCCAATCCAGTATGCTGAGCCTTTCCCAACTTCTGAGAACCTAATTCTAGAGATTGTCCATACACATGAACTTCTCTGATGATTGAGCAATCTTTAAGTTCTTCTAAGAAATTCTCCTTAGTTGGTAAAGACAGCCTTAGAAACCCTGCTATTTTATCTTCTTTTGTTAGATACTCTAGAAATATCTCTTCAGATACTACTGTTTTATATTTTGTTATCTTCAGAGATAACTCATTGGAATTAACTTCCTCTCCTCGTATCTCCCTATATCTGATATCTTTAGGGTGTAGATTTCTTTCCTTTAACTTCTTTTCAACAATTTGCCTAAAGTTAGTCTTTTTATTACCTTCCACAATATCATCAGATGAAATATCCCTGATTACTCTAGTTACTCTGCAATACCTAGGAACAAGCATAAGTAGGTTTTCTAAAACGTAAGATAAGGTCTCTTCAGAATAGGGCTCCCATAGATGTTTTCTTCTTAATGTCATGAGATCGGTCCCTTCTATTAAAGAACAGGGGTAAATCTTTAACTCATCTGGTCTAAATTTCCTACTAAACAGCTTTTTGAAATTAGAAATATCTTTTGATGGATTACTTCCATAAAGATTGGGCATGAAGTGTGCCTGAATCTTAAAACCTGCGAGTCGCAGTAAATCAAATGCATTCTTAGTATCTTTTACAGTGTGACCTCTATTATTCATCCGAAGTATCTTATTACTTAGAGTTTGAACACCTATTTGAACTTTTGTTGCTCCTAGCTTTCTCATTCTCTCTACTTCTTCTTTGGTTACATAATCTGGTCTTGTCTCCAAAGACATACCAACACACCTACTTTGAGTGGTTTCATTTATCTTTTGTTCACTAAATAAGTCCTCCCAGGAAGTCTTTTGCTCTTTATCTTCATAAGTAGATACATCAATAGGTTCAGTTTGACCGTTGTAGTCATTCATTGCTTTAAAACAGTTCATAATGAACCATCGTTGATAATCTTTTGTGTAATACGACCACGTACCCCCAAGAACAATTAGTTCTATCTTTTCTGTAGGATGCCCAATGTTTTTATATGCAACTAGTCTATTAAATACTTGAAGATATGGATGGAACTTATTTGCTACAGCTCTTTGTGCACCAGGTTCTGAAGATAGGTAACTTTTAGGAAGACCGTTCTCGGAAGGACAATAAATACACCCTCCAGGACACTTATATGGTTTAGTGAGTACAGTTACTGGAGTTACTCCAGATATTGTTCTTACCTTCCTTATCTTTACTCTTTGAAGAAATACCTTTTCTTTTACTGGATCTAGATTAATTTCCTTCTTTAACTGCCTATATGCTTGGAGTACATCTTTTTTAGAAAAAAGATTACCTGTAATATCAGGGTTTTTAGAAATGATACTAGCTACCTGTTCATGTCTTGGATTCTCTAATGATGCAATTTTTGAGATAATATCAACTAGAATCTCTTTATTTTCATTTATGGACGAAAAACGCATTAAGCAAATAATAAACTTAAATAAAAAATTTTACCAACAGATGGGTAAAAAGTTTGCTGAAACCTTTAACAAACCATGGAAAGGATGGGATAGGGCAGTAAAACATATAAAAAATGATGAGATGAGTGTTTTAGACCTTGGTTGTGGAGACGGAAGATTTTACGAATATCTTTCTCAGAAGTTTCCAGATATTAAATACGTTGGTTTAGACATAAATAACGATGTCTTGGATGTAGCTAGAAAGAAATATGGAAATGATAAGTTTTTCAATATAGATGTATTTTCCGATCTTAAAGAAATTCAAGATAAGTTTGATTTAATTGTAGCTTTTGGAGTGACTCATCATATTCCAGATAAATATTTCCGCAAAAAGTGGTTCCTATCACTTGTAGATTTACTAAATAGAAAAGGGATACTAGTTTTAACATTTTGGGATTTTAAAGATGATCCAGGAAACTACCTAAGTGACTCTTTGGACAGGAAAGATGCTATTAGATTCTGCCATCAATACAGCGGAAAAGAGCTAAATAAGATAATAAAACGCTACGAGAAGGCAAATTTGAAGCTTTTAGACCAATTTAGAGAAGATAATACTAATGAATACCTAGTTTTTGGTAAACTTTAAGCATGAAAGATTGTATATTTTGTAAAATAGTTGCTGGAGAGATACCTTGTCAGAAAGTATATGAAGACGATGACTATCTAGCCTTTCTTGATATTCGACCCCTCTCTGAAGGACAGTCGCTAGTTATTCCTAAAAAACATGCTCAATCAAACCTCCCTGACACAGACACAGAGATTTTAGCAGGAGGTATAAAGGTTGCAAATAAGGTAGCTAAAATGATTCAGGGAGCTCTAGACTCAGAAAGGGTGTTTTTAGCGATTGAGGGAATAGATGTAGCTCATTTTCACTATAAACTTTTTCCATCACACGGAAAGTCACTCAGAGAAATATCAGAAAGTGGGCATAAAGAACCATCTCAGGAAGAACTAGAAAAACTTGCAGAGAAAATTAGAAATTCATGAGAATTTTTATCGGAATTCCAGTAACAAACATAGAATCTTACTATCTTTCCTTTCAGGAAAAACATAAAGGTATAAAAGCAAAGTGGTTAAATCCTTCTGATCTTCATATAACACTAATCCCACCGTGGAAAACTGAAAATGTTGAGGGCGAAATCGAAAAATTAAAAATGTTTAACAATATGTTTTCTATTATGGACGTAGTGTTAACAACTATCCAAAAGGGGGGAAAGATTATTACGGCTATTGGTCCCGAAAACTCTTCTATATTAAAAATGGAAAAGAAATTAAAAAGTGTCTTTGTAAGCACTACAAGTAAAAGAGAGTTACTACCGCATGTTACTCTAGCAAGATCAGTTAATGAGAATACAATCTTTAGTCAGCAAGACATTAACTGGAAGGTTAGTATAGATAAGATTGCTCTTTTTGAGTCTATTCCTAATTTTGAGGATAAAAGATATAGGATTTTATGTGAGATAAAACTAAATGAGTAACAAAAACCTGGTTAAGCATCTAAAAAATAGGGGTATTCTAAGATCAGAAAGTATTGAGAAGGCCCTTTTATACGTAGATAGAAAAGATTTTATACCAGAAAAATATTCAGATTATGCATATGTAGATGATGCTTTGCCAATTGGAAGAGGACAAACTATCTCTCAACCATATACAGTTACTTTTATGCTTGAACTTTTAAATGTTTTTCCAGGAGATGTGGTAATGGAAGTAGGATATGGATCTGGATGGGTTACTGCACTCCTATCTCACCTTGTTGGAGAAAAGGGTAGGGTGTACTCCTTTGAAATAGTTCCTGAACTATGTGACGTAGGAGAAACCAACTTGAAAAAGTATCCAAAACTACTAAAAAGGTCTGAGCTTTTTTGTAAGAGTGCAAAAAATGGAATTCCCAATACGAAACTCGATCGAATACTCGTATCTGCAGATGTTAGAAGTGTTCCTAAAGTATGGAGGAACCAACTAAAGATCAATGGTGTAATGGTTTATCCTCAGAGATGGAATATTGTTAGAGAAGAAAAGACATACAAAAATGACTTCAAAAGAGAAGAGCATGGAAGTTTCGCATTTGTACCTTTTGTAGAAGACTAATCTTCTTTTAGAACTCTGGTTTCAAATACTGCTTTTCTGTTCGAATCACCTGAGATGTAAAAATAGGTAGCTAAAAGTACTATTCCTACTCCAAGCATTAATGCCATGTATTGATCAATGCCTGTTTCTGGAACCGATGAAGTAGCTTCTGTTGACTCTACGGATCCATTAGGGAGACTTTGCCCTAGGTGAAGTGTAAAAGAGTAGCTTTCTGATCCTTGGGTTATAACTATTGCATAATCTCCAGGATCTTTATTCAAATAATATGTCCAGTTTCCAGATGCATCTGCAGTTGTGGTAGCTTCAGTACCATCTACAGATACCGTAACTGAAGAAGATTCAACTGCTGTACCATAAAATGTTGGTTTTGAGCCTGTATACCACCACTCACTATATGTTTTTCCATCTAGGTCTAAAGAACCTATCCTATTTAATGAAAGGGAGGCACCAAGGGAATAAATAGGGATAAGAACAAACAAAAGTAGCACTACTACAGATTTAATCTTAATTTTAAGTTTCGGAGACATAATTCTAGGTAGGTTAAATGTAATAAAAGATGTTTTTAATGTCAATCAGTTTGTGTAAAATAAATGTATGCCCGTAACAACGATAGTAAAGGAGACACACAAGAAGAATATTGTTGCTACAGTTATTAGAGAGAGTACCATAGGAACAAACTACTACCTTTTACTTGCTCTAGCTACTCTTATTACTACCTTTGGCTTAACACTTGATAGTGAATCTATACTCATTGGTGGAATGCTAATGGCACCACTTCTTCGACCAATTCTTGCTTTTGGGCTTGCTATCGTTACCATAAGCTTTAAATCCTTCTGGAGGTCTTTATTTGGTATATTTACTTCGGTAGGGCTTGTTCTTGTTCTTTCCTATTTCTCTAGTTGGATGATTCACCCTGACTCTTATCTGACAAACGCAATACTAACAAGAGGCATATATTCTCATCTTTATCTTTTTGTGGCTATTCTTTCTGGAATAGGAGCCACATACACTCTAATGGATCCAAAATTGCCATCTGCTTTGCCTGCTGTTGCTGTATCCGTTTCTTTATTGCCACCTTTATGTGTAAGTGGAATCGCAATGGCTCAAGAGAGTAAGAGCTTGCTTCAAAACTCCTTAAAAGTATTTGGTGCTAACCTAGGAGGAATCATAATAGCTTCAACATTTGTATTTTTAATCTTTAGATTTAGAAGACTCAAGAAACATGAAGAAAAAGAAATCAGCAAATCTGAAAGATAAAAATGATAAAAATCCCTAAATCCTTTGAATTAGAAAATGGATTAAGAGTTTGCATTATTCCAGATGAAAACCTAGATAGTGTAACTATTCATTTAAGAGGTAGGGTGGGAAGTAACTATGAACTAGGAAATGAAATAGGGTCAGCACATATTGTTGAGCATTTACTACTTAATAATTCCCAAAAAAATAAGATTAAGTCATTTGGTGGAAATATTGTGGGGGTAACCAGTAGAGATGATGTACTCTTCATGGTAAAAACTCTCAAACAGCACTTTCCTGATGGCTTGGATTTCCTATCTGAAATATTAAAACCTAAAACCTTTGGTAAGGAGGATCTCAAAAAACAAAAGAGTATTGTAGTTCAAGAGATAAAAAGATCTCTAAGCATGCCTGAGAAGGCTATAACACGACTGAGTAAAAAAACTATCTTCCCTAATCAGAGGATGGGAAAACTAAATACAGGAGAGTTAGAAGACGTGCAAAGACTAAATATAAAAACCATACAAGATTTCCATGATAGGTTATATCACCCAAACAACTTTGTTCTTGTTATAAGTGGGGGAGTAAACAAACAAGTAGCTAAAAAATACGTTGAGAAGTTCTTTGGAGAATTCAAAAAAGGAGAAACCTCTCCAGTTTTAAGCATAAGCAAAGAGAACAAACTTGAAATTCAATGTATAGAAGATCCTTCATTAGACAAGGCTTTTGTAAATATCTCATATTATTCTTTTCCTCTAAAAGATGAGAGCTCGTACGCTGCTTTTGTAGCTTCTAAACTTTTAAACAATTATTTAGGAAACTTCATAAAAAGTACTCTTGGTCTAACATATAAAGTATCTTGTGAAAACTTCTCTACGGGGAGTTACGGATTATTTTCATTCTATTTTTCATCTGAAGAAAAAGATGTTGGAGATATTATTAAACATATAATGAAAGTAAAAGATAACCTGACTAATGTATTGAGTACTAGGGCAGTAGAAACTATAAAAATACCAATAGTTGCCTCTCAAATATTTGATTTTGAGAAAGTTTCTATTCGTGCGGACTACTACTCTACAGTTTTACTACATGGAACAAAGAAACAGAATCACCTATACGACATAGACACTATAAAAAAAGTCAATGTAGGAAATGTTAGAACGGTCTCTCAAGAAATACTAAATCAATATCCTAAGATTACCGTTATATCTAAGAACTTAAAAAATAAAGATATAAGAAGCTATCTAGAATAAAATAACTGTAGGTAGTACTAATTGCAAACGTAAATTCGAACCGTATCTTTATCAAAAGACTTATCAATGCTCGGACACATATTTTCTTTGAACTCATTTCTGTTCATATATAAACTTCTAACAATGTAGTCAGTGTCCTCATTAAATTCTCTCTGTAGGTTACCTTTGTAGTAGTAAGAGAATGATTCTACATTGTTTGGAACATACACATTTTTGTCTCTCCCTTTCTCGTTAAGGTAAGTGGCTGCTTGTGAGAAATACTCCCCACTATTATCATAAAGTCCCAGCTTTAATACCTGCTTTGTACCGCCAAATACTGGTGAGTAATACCCAGAAAAGACAGGGCAGTACATAGTAACTACATAAGCTAAAAAGGCCAGGGAAGGTAGAAACACTATCTTTGGGATCCTTGTAGTAGCAATCAAAAGTAGTGTATATGGAATAAAACTAATTATATACCTATCTATCTTTTGGTTAGCTAGGGTTAGGACTAAGTAATATGAAACAATACAAAGAAGAAGAATAAGAATATTAAAATCTTTACTTCTTTTGTGTTTCCATAAAGAAAATAGAAATAGTACTAAGGTAATAGGAGAAAGTCTAAAAGCTAACATAATAATGTAGTAGAAAGGAACTAAGATAGGTGAGATTAAACTAGTTCTGATATCTTCAGATACTGCTCCAAAGAGAGAACTAGCTATCTTCTGAATAACTTGTCTAGGCTGCACCCACATTGCAGGAAATAAAACGAAGAATGTTGCTATCGAAACCAACACAAATATTCCGAGATCTCTCCACCTTCTCTCCTTAATAAATATATAGAGAAATACAGGAAAAAGAATTAGAGCTGAGGTCTTTGTTAATACTGCTAAACCAAAAAGCATCGAGGAAAAAACTAATGTTTTCTTCTCTTTTTCCTTACTCCACACTAAAAGTGCTAAAAGAGATGTAAAAACTAGGAAAACTTCAAGAGAAGTTAAGTGAAACCACCTATTTATACCTATTAGGTAGGGCTCTACTGCTATTAAAAAGGCATAAATCAGGGCAGTTTTCTTATCAAATAGCCTAGAAATATATTTAATTTGAAGTATCAGAAGAAAAGTGAGTATCACAACCAATACTCCTTTAGACACTCCATGAATGATAGGGTAGTAGTCTGCATTTTCTAAGGTTTTTGGTTCTCCAGTTGTCTTTAGTTGATAAGTGAAGGCAGCTTGCTTAACAACAGAGTTGATCCACATTAAAGTGACCCCGGGATGATACTTTTGGTAAGTTTCACTAAAATTACCTTCTTTTAATGCAGTTAGAAAACTCTCAGATCTTCTGTGCCACCTAGCCGCATCTGAATTAGAAATATCAGGACCCAGACCCCACATACGAATTATTAAAAATAATAATACTGCAAGAAATGTTAAACCCTTCTTTTCCATATGAGATAATTATGACATGGGATTAACAAAACGGAAAAGCCTGATTACTGCCCTTACCATATTCTTTATATCTTTTTTTATCTACCTAATAAATCTACCATTTGACTACAAAAGGGACTTTGAAACTGGCCTAACAAGAAGGCTTTTAACATCAACTGATTTAATACCCAATACTTTTCTTTCTTATCAGATAATTAAGAACAAAACTATAGATTTTATTTCACTTGAGAAAAACTTAAGACCAAGATACTTTCTAGATGCAGAAACGCCATACTTCTTTATAAGAAAGGAGGGTGCGCTATATTCTTCTTACCCCATACTTACAGGGTTGTTCGCCATTCCTTTTTACCTTATACCTATACTCGCAAATAAAGTACCAACACTTTTGTATCTTAAAGACTTCTTGAAAATATTAGCTATTGGAAGAGTTGCAGCATCTTTTTATGCAGCTACATCTGTAGCGTTAATGTATTTAATTCTTGATAAAGTTGGCAAAGATAAAGCATGGAAATACATCTTTACTATTTTTTATGCTCTAGGAACTCTAACTTGGTCAATATCAAGTAGGGGATTATGGCAACATACAATTTCCCAACTACTAGTATCTCTTGTTATTCTTATCCTTCTAAATGAAGAGAACAAACCTAAGTTAGTCTCACTAGCAGGTCTTCTTTGTGGCCTATTAGTACTAATAAGGCCATCAAATATCGTATTCTCAACAATAATTGGGCTCTATATATTTTATTATCATAAGAAGAAATTTATAAAATTCTGTGTTTATACACTTCCTACGATTATCTTTCTCTTAATATATAACTATCTAATATTCGACTCTCCTTTTTCAGAAGGATACTCCCAAAGAGGAGATCTTGGGTGGTCTTTTTCACTGATTCCAGGACTTGTAGGATTTCTAGTATCTCCCGCTAGAAGTCTTCTTTTCATATCCCCACCCCTTGTTCTAAGCTTTTTTGGAATAATCAAAGTCTTTACCACAAAAAATAATTCTAATAGACATAATTTTATGCTCTTTCTATCTATCGCATTTATACTTAGTCTTTTATTAATGTCTAAATGGTGGGGATGGGATGGGGCAGACGCCTTTGGATATAGAATGTTGACCGAGTTCTTACCAATAATAACAATGTTTTCATATATGGTTAGTGAAGGCTTTAATAAAATTGGAAAAACTATATTGATTGCACTTATAGTGTACTCAATATATATTCAGGCCAATGCTGTAATATTTAGAAAGTCTAGGTGTGAGAGAGAACATAACTGGTCTTTTTACTGCCTCCAACCTCCAAAGAGACTACCAAAGTACTAATGATTAAAAAAGTAGCAATTATTATAGGAGCAGGTCCGGCAGGATTAACTGCGGGACTTGAGTTAACAAGAAAAACTGATGTAGTACCCATAATTCTAGAATCATCTCCACATATAGGAGGAATATCAAAGACACTAGAATTTGATGGGAACAGAATAGATCTTGGTGGACACAGATTCTTTTCTAAGTCTGAGATAGTTATGGATTGGTGGGCAGACATATTCCCCACAGAAAAACAAGAAAATCCAAACCTAGATAGGATAGAGGTAAGTAACAAACTGGGAGAAAACTCATTTTTGATTAGAAATAGACTTTCAAGAATTTACTACAATAAAAAATTCTTCAATTATCCAGTTACTCTTAGCTTTAATACTTTAAAAAATCTGGGGTTAGTAAAATCTATAAAGATTGGTCTTTCCTATATTTATATTAGGCTTTTCCCCATAAAGAAAGAGGAAACCTTGGAAGATTTCTACATTAATAGGTTTGGTAAAGAGCTTTATAGTACTTTTTTTGAAGACTACACAGAAAAAGTATGGGGGTATCACCCAAGCAAAATTGATCCAGATTGGGGATCTCAAAGAATAAAAGGCGTGTCTCTCAGAGAGGTGATTCTTAATGCAGTTGAAAACATATTTAGAAGAAGTAGTGATGTTAGCCAAAAGGGTACTCAGACTAGTCTTATTCAAAAATTTTTGTACCCAAAGTTAGGGCCAGGCTACTTTTGGGAATATGTAGCTAAAGAAATCGAACGTAGAGGTGGAAAAATTCTTTGTAATCATAAGGTAACTAAAGTACTTACTAAAAATGGAAAGGTATTAGAAGTAGAAGTTACTAAAAAAGACGGTACTAAAGAAATGTTTAAAGGAGATTTTTTCTTCTCATCTATGGCTGTTAGAGACTTAGTAAGTGAACTTGATCCAAAACCTCCAGAGAAGGTTATTGAGGTAGCAAACGGACTGATGTACAGGAATTTTGTTACCGTAGGCATACTAGCTAATAAACTGCAGATAAAAAACGAAACCGATATTAAAACTAGAAATAATTTAGTGCCAGATAACTGGATATACATTCAAGAGCCTAATGTAACGATTGCTAGAATTCAAATATTTAATAACTGGAGTCCTTTTATGGTTAAAGATAAGAATAAAGTTTGGATGGGACTTGAGTATATGTGTGGTGAAGATGACAAGATATGGAATAAAAAAGATAATGAAATGTCTAAGTTTGCAGTAGAAGAACTAGAAAAGATTGGTGTATTAAAAAAAGAAAATGTCTTAAAAACTCATGTGGTAAGAATGCCAAAAACATACCCTGCATATTTTGGAACATATAAAAAACTAGGTACTGTTAAGGAATACCTAAATACTCTAGAAAACTTATTTCCAATAGGAAGAAATGGAATGCATAGGTACAACAACCAAGATCACTCAATGCTTTCTGCTATGGAGGCAGTAAAAAATATCAAGGAGAATATTAAATCAAAAGATAATATATGGAATATCAATGCTGAGGGAGAGTATCACGAGAAGTAATAGCTATTTATCTACTCTGTAAATTTTAACAACTGTACTTCCCCCATCATCTTTAATAGAGTAGACATGTTCTTTACCATTAATCTGAGGAAATTCATAATCTAGCACAAAGCTTAGAGGATACTTAACACCCACAACATAAAAACCATCATCAGCTTTATACTTTGCACTCATATACCACTCAGAAATCGTCTTTACCTCATTAGTAATATAGCCGTATCCCTCGTTATTCGTTTCATTCTGTTCGTTTATGTAGTTGTCTATCTCATCCCAATATCTATTATGTGGAAACCCAAACAAAGGAAGCTTTTGCTCATATGTATAAACTGGTGTTTCTAAGATAGAGTACTTCTTAAGCCATTTAGGAGGCTTTTTTATCTCATAGAAAGTTTTTGATTGCCAAGGGTACTCTCTAACATGGTCTATAAATATGAAGTAAGTCTGGTAAAACAAGAGACCAAGAATTAGTGACACTATAAATATTAATACTTTCTTTAAAACCCCAGAAAGTCCATCTATCAGGTTATATATGCCTATCCCCGAAAGAATAAAGGCTGGAATTAAGAAATTATATATATGAGTACCTGGCTTTCTAAAAAAAAGTTCAAAGAAAAAGTAACTGAACAAAAACCAAAGTATAAATATCCAACTCTTCCCAAGAAAGAGTACTCCCAATATCCCAGCTACTATTAGGAACGAAAAGGTAGCAAAAGGATTATACAAAGTGATTAAAAGTTTGTATCTGTCACTTAAACTGTGGCCTATCTCTATTCTTCTTTGGAAGTAGTCAGAGTTTTCTGGACTATCTAGTTGGTATTTTAGGTATGGAATGAGAAAAGGAAGTAAAAGTAAACACCCAAACATAACGTTAGATATAATAAGCTTCCATTTTGATGCAGTTACAACATCCTTTCTAACAATATATTTAACAAAAATAATTAAAATTACTGGAAAGATAAACACTGCATCCCAATGAGAAAGAATAGAAAGACACCAAAATAAAGTTCCAAGTATAGAGCTTTTTGCTAGCTCCTCTTCTTTTTCTACTAAATCAAAATAGAAATATAGGGCTAGAAAAGAAAATAGAAGGTTAAGGTTTTGGTACTGAGCTATTCTTCCAAACCCAACAATAAATCCATTTACCATGAACAAGAATGCAGAGATGAATGCAACCACGTAGTTTTTAGTAACTTTTTTAACTAGGGAATAAAAAACTAGAACAGATAAAATGGATACGATAGCAAAGGGTAGTCTTTGCGCAAATTCATTTCTAAAATCCCCAGTGATTGAGTAGGGAATATGTGATACTAAAAACTGCATGGGACCTTTCCTTCTACTTAAAAGAAACTCCCACGTGGTTTGAGTAGTTGGTACCTCTAAAAAGGCCTTGTGTTCATCTCCAATGTAGTCAGAATATCCTAAGTTTTTCAATCTTAGATAACAAGATCCAATAAGAAGAGTAAGTATTAACAGATATTCAAGCTTTAAATACTTTTTCATAATGTAATAAAATCTCCAAAAACCCGTACTCCTCTCACCCATAAGCTAAGATACCAGGCATAGAATACATAAAACAATACTATTGATGCTAAAAATGCAGCTCTACACTTGTTTTTAAATACTCTTTCTAAACCTAAGATTAGAAAAGGAATAAACCAAATTAAATAAGTTCTATTCAAGACAGGTGTGAAGATAAAAAATATTAAAAATGAAATCATAGAAAGAATATAAACATCTTTCACTTTCTTTGTTAGATACAAGAAAGAAGTAACTACCCATCCTCCAAAAGTAGCAACATAAACATATATTCTAGCTAAGGCAATACTAAATATTGGAAAAGCTGTAAACCATTTAATCAGAAATAGAAAAGGCCTTCCTTGAGGATCCCTATCTCTATGAACTAATAAGGATCCTTTTATATAATTTTGGATATCTTGAGTTGATTTCAGAAAGGGCAAACTCATTACTAGAGCGTAAGTTGCTCCAGATAACAAGAACTTCAGCTTATCTTTACTCTCAAACATAAATATGGGAAACAAGATTATTCCAAAAGATTTAAACGAAATAGATAAAGCATAAAAAAGTCCCGTTAGGATATCGTTTTTTCCTAAAAAGTTTAGCGCCAAAAGCAAAAAGAATATTCCAAAAGGCTCAGTGTAAGAATATGTACCTCTGATATAAAAATAGGGATTGTAGGACCAAACTAAAACAGATAGTAAAGCTGCCAAGTAGTTTTTCTTATACAAGTATTTAATTAGAAGGATTGAAACTCCAATATCAAAAAAAAACACTACTGGTTTCCATAGTCTTTGAAGAGGCAACCCAAAGTTTTGATGTAGTAGCAAGGGAGGGGCATAGAAATAAAGCAGGGTTGGAAAGTATGCGTAACCGTGATCTGTATAGATTTCCGAGCCTTCATAACTAGCAACTGTCTTTTCATAGGGATTATTTCCCTCCAACAAATCCATTGTGGCACTACTATATGTATTTAGTTCACCTCCAGTTTCATCAAATACCTTATATTTCTCATGAGAAGTAACTAGGATAATGAGTACAAGTACTCCAATCTTAAAAATATCAACTCTTTTTTCCCAAAGTATAGAAACTAAGGACGCCATATGTGAAATCCATCTTCCCATTGAAGTAAATACCATGACATAAACGAATAAAAAACCACAAAGGTTAAGTAAACATACATCTTCTTCTTAAAAAACTTATAGGCTCCAATAATAAAGACTGGTAGAAACCATAAGACGTATGTTCTGTTAAAAACTGGTGTAAACAAATAGAAGTTTAAGAACGCAGCTGTAGCTAAAACATACTTGTCTTTCACCTTAAAAACGAAGTAGAGAAGTGGTATCAACACAAATGGAAAAAGTGTAGCCATTAGAGAATATAATTTCAGTGGAATTATCTGAAAAAGTTCTACTTTATAAAAATAACTAATATAAAAAAGGAATGGCCTTCCTTGAACAAATCTTTCGGTATGCACAAAAATAGTGCCGTTTAAATACGTTAAAAAGTCTCCCATACTTCTTAGAAAAGGAATGCTGAAAAATAACCCAACTAGAGCTGCTGACGTTAAAAACTTCAATTTATTCTTTGTCTTTATCAAAAACAGTGGAATCAGTATTATTGGAAATGTTTTAAAAACAATTGAAAGAGCTAGAAAAGCCCCTGCTAATACATCGTCTTTCTCTAAAAATATAATTGCGAGAAACATTAAAAGAATAGGTATTGGGTCTGAATAAGTGTATCCGGTTCTAAAAAAGTTGTAGGGGTTAAAAAACCATATCAGACTTCCAATAAGTGCGAGGAAATAATCTTTTTTAAAGAAGTACTTAACAAGTAGTAATCCCACGCTTATATCTGCGATTAAAACTGGTATTTTCCACAAAACTTCAAGCGATATTCCAGATTTTAGATGTAAAAAGTACAGGCCTGAAAAAAGGTAAAGAAGACCAGGCAGATAAGCATAACCATGATTTGTAGGATCATCTACATTTGAATATGACTCAATTGTCCACTCGTATGGATTTACACCTCCAAAAAGATCATGAATAGCTCTCTCATACGCATAAATATCCTTGCTGGTTTGAGTAAAGTACCTCAATCTTTTTTCAACAGCAAAGGAAAATATAATTACTAGAAGCACTATCCTAAAGTATTTATTTGACGTAATTTTTAAAATCTTATCTTTGACCATCAACTATATATATTTTAGCAGTGGTTGAACCACTTACGTCAATTTCTTTAACTGTATGTTTTCCCTTTACCTGAGGAAAGGAGTAATCCAAAGTGAACGAAAGGGGCTTTTTAATCCCAATGATGTAGTAAACACCCTCACCTTCACCATACATTCCTTCTACATAGAAATTACTAATAGATTGATTTTCGTTTGTAATATATCTGGGGTAACCTAGTTCTTTAAGATACTCATTAATTTCAACCCATCCTCTCCTAATTGGAAAGCCTATTACATTGTTGGGTAGCTGCTTATGTGTGTATCTTTTTGTTTCTCTACCTAATATTGTTTCCCTCTCAAAGGGGTACTCCTTTTGTACACATGCAAAAACTAAAAAGGATTGGTAGAAGAAAAATAGCAGTGGCACAAAAGTTAAGGTTGCAATAATAATCTTCCAGACTCTATTAAACTTATCAATCAAAAGGGTTAGCCCAAATCCAGAAAGAATACTTAGTGGAATAAATAGGTTATATAGATGAGTTCCTTCATGCTTGATAAACAGTAAGAAAATTAGAAAGTTAATAATAAACCAAGAAAACACAGCCTTAGTCCTTCGAAAGTTCAGAAATGCTAAAGCAGCGCTTCCTAAAATGAGCCACAAATAATAAAATGGGTTATAAAGATCAACTTTTGATTTGTATCCAGTTAGTTTTTCTATAAAAGTATTGTTTTCACCACCTGCACCAACTCTTGTCTCAAAATATTCCAAATTACTCGCGCTTATACTTTTTATATAAGGGAGTAAGAATGGTAGTAAGAGTAACATCGAGAGAAAGATATTAGTAATGATAATTTTTATCTTAAAATCTCTTGGAACATCTTTATCAATAAGTAGTCTTCCAAAAATCCAAAACATAATAGGGAAGTAAAACACTGCATCCCAGTGAGAGAGAAGTGAAAGACAGCAGAAAAATGTTCCTAATAAAGAATTAACTAACCGCCTCTTAGTACTTCCTATCAATATCAACGAATAAAAATAAAGGGCTGCAGATGAAAACAGTAAATTTAAACCTTGATACTGCACGATTCTTCCTAAACCAACAGTAAATCCACAAACGCCTATTAAAAACGTTGAAAGCAACGCCACTAATTTCCGCCCCGAGATATTTCTAATGAAAAGGTAAAAAAACACAAGTGACAAAGTACTGGCTATAGCAAAGGGTAATCTGAAAACACCTTCATCAAAAATATTCTTCTCAAAAATGAATGGGATATAGGAAATTACGAATTGTAATGGCCCTTTTCGCTGATTTAAGAAGAATTCACGAGAGAATCCTCTTGATTCCTTTAAAGGGTATAAGACTGTGGTTTCATCTGGAATATATTCAGAGTGACCTAGATTGTAAAAACGAAGAAATCCTAGTGCAACAACCACGGCACCAACCAAAATTACTTCCCACTTCTTACTCATACTTATATTTTACTGTAAAATTACCTTGTGGCCAGGGTAAACAAACTAAAAGATATTAAGAAATACTTTCAGAAACGAAAAGATGCTGGAAAAGACGACGTACTAAGTGCCGTCTCCATAGCTCTCTTTTTAATCTTTCTACCTCTAGCAAATTCAATAAGCTATTTACAAAATGACGAGTATACTCGCTACCGTATTTTTCAAAACTTTATAAATGGTAAATTTGATTTAGATCCATACATCGGAACAACATTTTATCTTCAAGGGTTTGTGGGAACGTTGTGGGCAAAAATCTTTGGAATGGATAAGATGGCCATATTAACCCTTCTAGTTTCAGTACTTAGTTTCTACTTTTTCACAAAGATTTTAAAAAAACACTTAAATAAATCTACTGTAGAATCCCTTTTAATTGGTAGTCTTCTTCTTCTAAATCCTATCTTTGTTTACTTAAGCTTTGGGTTTATGAGTGACAACTACTTTTTACCATTTCTCATTCTCTCTACTTACTTCATATTAGAGTTTGATTCCTCAAAGAAGCCAAAGGACTTTCTCATAGTAAACCTTTTCATAATCTTGGGTTATTTCGTCCGGCAACTGTCTCTGGTCACGTCCATAGCCTTCTTTGTGTATCTCCTCCTCACTAAAAGATACAAGTATGCTTTTTATCAACTTCTATTTTTCGCAGGTCTTTGGTTATTTCACTACAACGTATTTCCAATTACTCCCCAAATGTATGACGAGAATATTAGGTTAAAGGTACTTTTGAAAAAAGAACGAACCTTAAGCCTTGCATATGTCCTTCTCATATATCTTGTTGCCTTTACAATGCCTCTGGTGATCACTTTTATTAGAAAGAAAAAGAAAATACTGCCAATACTAC
Source organism: Patescibacteria group bacterium (assembly GCA_042571445.1). GTDB lineage: Bacteria > Patescibacteriota > WWE3 > UBA101185 > UBA10185 > JAHIRX01. Next base: position 1,786 of record JBHPFT010000003.1, on the reverse strand, counting down.
TTGCAATACCACTATTCCTCTTCTTAAATAAAAATTTCAAACCTGAAAAGATAACTTATAGAACTAGAACCGCTGAGGGTGAGGTGTACACAAGTTACGGAAAAGGGGAATTTCCCTACATAGATAATGTATTTGGTAGAAAAGGATATTTACAAGAAGCCATAATAGGTGATAAGTATCATTATCCCGGCAACTTTGATCTATTTAGATTTTGGGATCTCTGTTCAAAGATTTTAGGTCCTATACTCATCATTTCCATACTGCTAAATCTAAAAGAATCAATAAACTTTTTCTCAATATTTACATGGGGTTATATGTGTCTCTTATTAATTTCACCAATGCTCTGGGATCGCTACTTTCTCCCTCCAGTAACGATGGGAATACTAATGCTTGCAGCTGGTATCAAAAAGTTAGAAAAACTTGATAAGTTTCTTTTGGGTGGTTTTTTAGTCTTAAATCTATTTATAAGTTACCTATATTTAAGCGACTTTTATTTAGCTAATACATATATTTGGGGTGAGGCGGAAAGAATAGTAGAAGAAACTGGTAAAGAAAGACATGAAATTAATGTTAATCACAGCTGGAGAAAACTCTATCTATGTGAAAGAAAAGGAACCAATCCAAGATGTTATGACTATGTCTTTAAATATGACCCTATTGAGAAACAACCAAGAGATGTTGATTACTTTGAAATAATAAATGAGCACAAAATAGAATTTCCATTTAGTATATACATAGATCCAAAGATTTACACATATAAAAGGATAATTCCGGTAGAACTAGATACAAGGTAAAATATTAATATGGAAGATATTAAAAACTACGACCAAAAAACATTTGACCTTTCCCGAGAAACAAGCGAAAATATCTCGGAAAATACACAAGAGAAAGGAGAGCCAAACATGCAAGTAGTCTGGGAAGATCTTCCTGTGACCCGAAGCAACGAAAAAGAGATAAGAATAGATGTTAATCCAGCAATCTGGAAAGAAATTTTTTTTGCAGCAAAAGATGAGAATGGAAAATATCTTAGCGGAGAAGAAACCTTTCTAAAACTATATCCAAAAAGAACGACACGGGCTGAGGATGAGCAAGAGGGGATAAAGTTGATGGAAAAATATGTTAACGCTCTCAAACTCATGGAAGAGAACGGAATTGAGGGATCCTCAGCAATATTTGATGTAAGAACTGAAACATGGAGAAAGACTAAGCAAGTATACCTCAAACCAAAAAAGAAAAGGGGGAAAGAATGGGATAGCTACTCCGGTCACATAATGACTGCTCTGGATGATAAAGAAAGGTTTAAAGGGGACGAAACTCCTGAAGAAGAGTAAAGAATGAGACTTACTAATTAATAATTTGGTGAGTCTCTTTTCTTTTGAATACTATTGCACTTAGTTCATTATCTACAAATATCTTTTCCATCTCTTCATATTCACTAATAAACTTTAGATAAAATCCTTCATCTTCTCTAGTAAATTGCTGATTATTAAATACATGAATGTAGTAGTGGGGGATAAAGTTAGACCCTGGAGGGGTGTAATTAAATCCAAGTAAGTAGTATTCTGCTATCGTATCGTTATCGTTGGTATAAATTCCTCTCACTCCTTTTTGAGATCTCATGAAGTCATTTATTTGCCTCCAACCTCTGTTATATGGAAAACCATAAAGGTAAAGGTGGAATCTATCCTTTAGTGGAGGATTAAAGTTAATTCCTAGTAATTTCGAGTGTTTCCAAGGATACCCCTTATTTAATATAGGTGTATAAACAAAAGCTGATACTGTGGTT
>JBHPFT010000002.1:0-32745 GCA_042571445.1 Patescibacteria group bacterium | reverse complement strand
TTCTGAGTACATCTTCTGATGGATACACATTTTCTACGCCACGTGTTAGAAATTTTTCTATTAATTTTTTATCAGTAGATACCTTTGGCATATGATAAAAGTATATCAGAATAAAAAAACCCGGGGCGAAAAGAAGTTTCAACCCCGGTTCCCAAAAAGTGAAGTTACAACCTATTATAGTGTTTCTCAGATGGTATCACTGTGTAACTAAAACAAGGATTTCCGTTTGGATCTTGTATGTTAATGATTTCAACGGAAAATTCCTGTCCTCCAATCCATATCTTCATGCAAGGGAGGGCACATCCCAATTCAGAGGAATCAAACCTTGACTCTACTAGTAAGCAGTTCATGTTTTTATCCCTAGTTCTCGAGTTAGTTACAGATTTAATATTCGCTGGGAAGTAGTTTCCATTGAAGACAATAAAGCCCTTTATTATGTGCATTTATTTTCTCTCCTTTGTCGTGTAATTTCTCTGTTTAGGGCTGCTTCAATTTTTTTAGCTATTTTTAAACCGTGCCCAGCTTTACAACTTTCGATTTGCCTGAAGTTTTCGACTTTGAATAAGTCTTCATTTTCAGGATCTGTAATGATGTTTACTGTACAACTGTCATCGTAGTAGTCTCTCTTTCCAGATGTTTTTACTGTGACTTCTACTTTCTTGTTAATATCTTTTGGGCTATTAAAGTTCTTACTCATAATAAAAACTTCACCCAAATCATTGTACTTATTACGGTAGTCATAAATCGGTCCAAATGGAAATTTCATTTCACCTCTCCTAGTTCTATTAGATGATTTTTACGTTTGCCAATTGTACAACAAACGCCTATAGGTCGTCAATATGTACGTCACTTGTTTTGATATAATAAGTTGATGCAAGATCTGGAGCCACAACACTATCAAAAACAATCAAAAATACGTCTTTTTTATCGTAAAATTAAAAGAAGACTTAGTAATTTTAATTTAACATTGCCTAAAAAGAGAAGAAGAAAACCTAAAAAACTAACAGTTTCAGATAGAAAAGCAGCACTTGTTAGAAGAACTAATATTGCCTCTTTTGTATTTACCATAATGATGGGAGGCTTTCTATTTATTATCATAATCTTTGCTATTTTTGCTAGGGATCTTCCAAATCCAAATCAACTTCTAGAAAGGACCTTTGAGCTTTCTACTCGTTTCTATGATAGAAACGATGAATTACTCTTTGAGGTATTTGGGGATAAGAATAGAACCTTAGTAAAACTTGATGATATTTCTTCTCATATTGTTAACGCAACGTTGGCTGTTGAAGATAGTGAGTTTTATCTGCACTCTGGATTTTCTTTAAGAGGTATGGCTAGAGCTGTTAGAAATATGATCCTAGGTCAGGGTGTGCAGGGTGGTTCTACACTGACTCAACAAGCTATAAAAAATACCCTATTAACCTCAGAAAGAACAATTATTAGAAAAATAAAAGAAGGTATTTTATCTCTTCAACTTGAGTCTAGGTATTCAAAAGAAGAAATACTTCAGATGTATTTAAATGAGTCACCCTATGGAGGAATGAATTACGGAGTGTACTCTGCATCTAAAGCCTACTTTAATAAAGAACCTAAAGATCTAAGTATTGCAGAATCTGCATATATCGCAGGTCTTCCACAGAGTCCTTCAAGGTACTCTCAGTTTGGAGCTAATCCTGAAGCTGGGATTGAGAGAAAAAACTATGTTTTATATCTAATGAATGAAAGGGGTTGGTACGGGCCTGATAAGAAAAAGTACTTTTTAAGTGATGAAGATTATGAATCTGCTAAAGAAGAAGAATTAGATTTTGATACTGCTAAAGTTCCTCTTGAGGCTCCTCATTTTGTTTTTTATGTTAAACAATATCTTGCTGATCTTTTAGGTGAGGAGGCTGTAGAAATGGGAGGGTTGAGAGTAAAAACTACTCTTGATTTAGAAACTCAGAGACTTGCTCAGGAGGTTGTTACAGAAGAAATACAACAATCTCAATATTTAAATGTTTATAACGGAGCGATGGTAGTGCTAGACCCAAAGACTGGTGGAATACTAGCAATGGTTGGATCAAAGGGCTATAACTTAGATCCTGAACCTGAAGATTGTGTTTCTGGAGCTACTGGTGAAGGAAGTTGCAAGTTTGATCCTTATGTAAATGTTCCTCTTGCTGAAAGACAACCTGGTTCTTCAATAAAGCCTATTACATATGCAACACTTTTATCACAGGGATACACTGCTGCAATGCCTGTGCTTGATGTACCTACTAAGTTTGAAGGTGCAAGACCAGACAAACCATATATTCCAGAAAACTATGATGGTGAGTTTAGAGGAATTCAACCTGTTAGAAAGTGTCTTGGTAACTCTTTAAATATTCCTGCTGTCAAGGTACTAAAAATTGTTGGTATTGATAATATGATTGATCAAGCAGAAAAGATGGGTATTACCACATTCAAGGATAGAAGCAGATATGGTTTAGCACTAACCTTGGGTGGTGGTGAGGTGAAATTACTTGAACTTACTGGAGCCTTTTCTGTCTTTGCTGCAAAGGGACTCTATAGATCCCCTACTCCAATTATTGAGGTTACTGATTCTAAGGGTGAGATAGTTTATAAACCACAGGTTTCAGAGACAAAAGCTCTTGATGAGGACGTGGCGTTTCTAATTTCAGATATTTTATCCGATGATGGAGCAAGAGCCGAGGTATTTGGATTTGGAAGTTTACTTAATATTCCTGGCCATCAGGTAGCAGTAAAGACTGGAACTACAGATGACAAAAGAGATAACTACACTATTGGCTTTACCCCATATGTTGTGGCTGGAGTATGGGTTGGAAACAATAATAATGATGCTATGAACCCATACATCGCATCAGGTATTTCTGGCGCTTCTCCAATATGGAATGCATTTATGAAAGAATATCTTTCAGACAAAGAACCAGAAAAGTTTGAACCTCCAGAGAATGTTGAAAAGATAATAGTAGATAAATCAACAGGAGGTCTTCCTTATGGAGATTTTGATACGAGACCTGAGTGGTTTATTAAAGGAACACAGCCAACTTCTGTTAGTAATTGGTATCAAAGAATTGAGGTGTGCAAGATTGATGGAAGAAGGACAAACGAAGAGTGTAGAGATGCAGATGAGACAGAAGTTAGTGATTTTATTAGAGTCACTGCAAATATTCCAGAGTGGCAAACTGCAGTAGATTCATGGATAAAGGAAAACTATAACGATAAAGAAGAATACTTCCCACCCCTAATGACATCAAAACTTGAATTTGATGGAGATAGTGTTTCAAATAAAGATGATGTTCATGTGGAAATAGTAGCTTTAAATAATGGTGATAGGGTTCCTCTTGATTTTAGACTTAATGTGGAGGTATCTGCATATCATGATATTGAAAAGATAAAGATATATATGGATGGAGATAAGGTAGCAGAAGATAAAAATAAACCCTACGGATATAATTTTGAGCTTTCCGTAGATAAAATTGGTAAACATGAGTTTAAAGTAGAGGCAGAAGATGACGATGGTAATAAAGGTGAGACTAAAGAGACATTTGAGGTTGTAGGCTACGTCTTATACTAGCTTTATTTGCTAACCAATATCCTATTTGGTAGTATTCTAACCTAACAACTAATATAGAACCAAGAAAGGTTGAGATGAAAAAGAAAACAGTTAATGTTACTTTTATTTATCCTAGATTCTGTGAGTTTTTGTGTGAGGACAATGGCATATGCCATTTTATAAAGTTAGTAGGCGGGGAAGGGGTTTCTTCAGAAGTAGTTGCGACCATATCCTTATATAAGAAAGTATGTTCCTTAGATGCAGAGGATTGGAATACAAATATTGTGCTTGTTGCTACGGATGAAGAAGCAGAGGAGATGAGAAAATTTGATGCCAAACGTTTTACTACCGACAAAGATCCTGAGTGGGTCAGGATGAAGGAAATTAAGATCGAAGATGGAGATGCCATTATTTTAAGGCCCAATACAGTTATTCGTCACAAAGATCTTGCCACAAAACATGGGACTTCATTCGATGTGGACGTTCTTAGGCAGTTCCGTATGAAGATAGTAAAATTCCAAGTATAAATAGGAGATTGAGATTTATAAGTCCTTGCTTATTGCTTACGCAAGGACTTTTTGCTTTTACGCTTGATAAAATTTCCCTTCCCTGTCATATTTAATAATAGTTATATGGATAGTTTAGACGTAGATAAAATTAAACAAGAAATTGATGAGAAACTTGATCAAGTTAAGGATATTCATGATTTTTTAGCACTTAGAGTTGAGTATTTGGGTAAAAAAGGAAAGTTTAAGGCTTGGATTGACGAATTAAAGAGTTTATCTTCTGATCAAAAGAAAGAGTTTGGTGTAAAGCTAAACAAACTTAAAACTGATATTGAGAAGGACTTTAATAGCATGGAAAGTGAGTTATCTGGGAAGAAAGTTAGTAAATATGATGAGTTATATAAATCTTTGCCAGGTAAAAGACCTGAAATTGGACATACTCACATAATTTCTCAAGCTATTGAAGAAATTGTCAACATTTTCAAACCTCTTGGATTTACAAGAGTTCGATACCCTGAAGTTGAGTGGGATTACTATGCTTTTGAGGCATTAAATATGCATAAAGATCATCCAGCTCGTGATGAATGGGAGACCTTTTTTATAGATATTCCTGAAGATAAGAAGTATGGAAAAGCTGTAATTACTCCACATACGTCAAATGGTCAGATACGCGAGATGTTGGAAGGAAATTTGCCTATTAGAATGTTAAACATTTCTAGATGTGGTAGAAGGCAGATTGATGTGGCCCATGTACCTACCTTTTATCAGTTTGAGGGCCTTGTTATAGATAAGAATATTAGTATTACTCATCTGAAAGGAGTTTTAGACTATTTTGCTAGAAATTTCTTTGGAGAAGGAAGAGAAACTAGACTTAGACCTTATGATTTTAGATTTACTGAGCCAAGTTTTGAGGTAGACATTAACTGTGGGCTCTGTTTAGGCGAAGGTTGCAGGTTTTGCAAAGGTGGCTGGCTTGAACTTGGTGGTGCGGGAATGGTTCATCCTAACGTGTTAAAAGCTGGGGGTATTAATCCAGAAGAATACACTGGATTTGCTTTTGGTTGGGGTGTGGAGCGAACATACATGATGAAGTCAGGTACACAGATTGATGATATTAGATACCTTTTTAATAATGATTTGAGGTTTTTGGAGCAATTTTAATGAATATACTTATACCTTTAAGTTGGATAAAAGAATATATTAAGACAAACGCAAAGCCTGAAGAGATTGCAGAAGCCCTATCTTTGCATGCCTTTAGTGTAGAAAAGGTAGAAAAACAAGGTGGGGATCATATATTTGAGATAGAAATTACCCCAAATAGAGGCGATGCTTTGTCTGTTTTAGGTGTTGCAAGGGAGGTTTATGCAGCTTTAAAGAGAAAAGGACACAAAGTACAGTTTATTGATAAGAAAGTTGGACCAAGAACCACTGAGGGAAAGGATAAGCTTAAAGTTATTATAAAAGATAAAGACTTAGTTCCTAGGTTTAGTGCTGTTGTGTTAGAGAACGTTTCTGTTAAAGAATCTCCTAAGATTATCCAAGAGAGGTTAGAAAAGGTTGGAATTAGACCACTTGGTAATGTTATTGATATCACAAACTATATGATGATAGATAGGGGCCAGCCTATGCATGCTTTTGATTACGACAAAATCAAAGGTTCTAAGATGATTGTTAGGAAGTCAAAAGATGGTGAGGAGATAACAACTTTGGATGGAATTATTAGAAAACTACCAGAGGGAGTTATTGTTATTGAGGACGGTGAAGGAAGACTCATTGATCTTTGTGGAATAATGGGAGCTCAGAATAGTGAGGTGACTGAAGATACAAAGAAAGTGCTTCTCTTTGTTCAAGTTTATGACCCAGTAAGAATTAGAAAAGCTAGTATGACTCTTGGGCATAGAACTGACGCAGCGTTAAGGTTTGAAAAAGGAATAGATTCTGAGGGAGTTGTTTCTTCACTTTGGGAAGCAGTAGATTTTCTTGAGGAGTATGCAGATGCTACGGTTTCTTCAGAACTCATAGATATTGTTAATGTTAATCTTCCAGAAAAAGAGATTCCTATTGATTACGAAAGAATAAATGAGGTAGCTGGAATTGATCTTGATAAGTCTGTTGTAGATTCTACACTTACAGATTTGGGTTTTGAGATAAAAACTGGTCTGGTTAAAGTTCCATCATGGAGATATGACGACATTGAAATCACCGAAGATCTTGCAGAAGAAGTAATTAGAATATTTGGATACTACGATCTACCAAATAGACTTCCTGATGGGGAGATTCCTCAAAGAAAAGAAGATACAGTTTTTTATTGGGAGAGATTTGCTAAAGAATATCTAAAATATCAAGGGTTCTTTGAATGCTACACCACTTCTACAACTACAGAAGAACTTGCGGGAGTTGATGCAATAGGTTTGATTAATCCATTAAGTGAGGATCTTTCTCATCTTAAGACTTCTCTACTCCCACAACTTTTAGAAGTTTTAGATAAGAACAAGGGCTACAGTGAGAAAATTAAAGTATTTGAACTTGCTAGTGTCTATCTTCCAAACAATAGCGATTTACCAAAACAACCTTTACGACTGGGCATTGCTACAAGAGGAATTGATGTTCCTGAGATAAAAGGTATTGTTGAGAGTTTATTTGAACAAACTGGAATCAGGGATTATGGAGAGTTTGAGATTAGAGAATTTGGAGGTGATAAGTTAGGTGTGGAGATAGATTTTGAGAAGTTTTCTGATAAAGCTACTAAATCAAAAACATATATACCACTAACTAGTTTTAATTCAATAAAGGAAGATTTAACATTTGAAGTTCCAGAAGGAGTAACTTATCAAGAAATTGAAGAAAAGATAGAAGGTACTGATGAAAGGATACTGAAAGTATCTTTTAAGGATATTTATAATAATGCACTTACCTTCTCTATTGAGTTCCTATCTAAAGACAGACAGATATCATCAGAAGATACTCAAGAAATTAGAGAAAAGATATTTGAAAGACTTACTCCATTAGGAGTTAAGTTAAAGGTCTAATCAGTATATCCTTCTGCTTGAAGTCTGAACCCTTCTGCATACTTTCCATCAAGACTCATTAAGTGTTCGTGTGTCCCTTCCTCTACGATCTGTCCTTTTTCCAAGACTATGATTCTGTCAGCATTTCTAACTGTCGAGTAACGGTGGGAAATAATGATTACAGTTTTTCCTTCAAAGAACTCGTAGATTTTGCTAAATATGTTGTATTCAGAAACAGCATCAATTGCTGCAGTAGGTTCGTCAAATATTACTAAGGGTGCGTTTCTGTAAAAGAATCTAGCAAGAGCTATCTTTTGCCACTGACCTGTGCTTGGTTTTATTCCTCCTTTGTACCTTTCACTTAGGATCTGCTCGAACTTCTCAGGATACTCTTCTATAAACTCTGAGGCATCAGCTGTTTGTGCTGCTAGTCTCATTCTTACTTCATCAGGCTTTTCATTAGGAAGACCTATACATATGTTCTGTTTAACACTTAAATTTGAGTATGTATTAAAATCCTGGAAAAGAGTCCCCATGTTTTTGTAAAGAGAGCCTGACTCTATGTCATTAATATCAGTATCATTAATTATGAGCTTACCCTTATTTACAGGGTAGAATCTACTTATTAGTTTAACTAGGGTTGTTTTTCCAGCTCCATTAGGCCCAACTATAGCAAGTTTTTCTCCACTTTCTATATTCAAATTTAGATCCTTTATCACATATTTTTTAGATGAGGGATATTTAAAACTTACATCAGAGAATCTAATTCTTGGTCCTATATCTAAGTCATCTAGTTTTATATTCCCAGGCACATACTTTGGTTCTAACATAAAAAGTGAGTATATATCCTTTAGTCTTACTGCTTGCTCAGTTAGATCATTTATGCTTCGTATTGTTCTATTTATACCCCCCTCAAATATGTCCACAGCTCTAAATAGGAAAGATACATCACCAATACTAATAGCTTTGATTAAAGCTTTCTGTATTATTTTTAGATATCCAAATAAGATAAGGAAAGATCTAAAAAGTCCAAAAAAACTTTCCCAGTTAATCCACGAGTTTATAATGCCTATTTGCATGTTTGCATACCATTTCCTAAAGTCCGTGAATAGTTTGTCCAGAAATCCAAAAGACGATGTAGTTATAATTTCCTGTAAGAAGTTTGTATCGGACAAAGTCCACCCAATTGAGGACATTTTTCTACTAATTTCTGTGTTTTCATAGCCGAATCTATACATTTTTTTCCTGTATATTCTATCGACTGCCAAATATGGAATACTAGCTACTACAATTAGTAAGCCTAACTGCGGCATAAATTTAATAATTAAACCTGCAGATATAAGTACTCTGGTAGCCCCTGCTGCAGTATCTACTATGTTTTCAAGAAAAAACCTAATAGTATAGAAATGATCATTTGCTCTTGTTACCTTGTTTGCAGTCTCGGGCATTTCTAATGTTTGTATTCCTAAATGCCTTAGTTTGTTATAAAGCTCTCTTCTTAAAAACGTTCTGCTATTGTTTGATAGGATTGTTCGTGACTTATTTCTTACAAGATGTATTAGGTCCTCGGCTAAATTTATTGCTAGTAAGGCTATTAAATAGGGGTATAAACTTGTAATAACTGATGCCTCATTTGATATTGAATTTATTATTGAGTCAATAATACGAGCAAAAATGTACGCATAAGCAATACTTGATACTTGGCTAAGAACATATCCGATGAGATAAAAAATTGTGGCGTTAGGGTGGTTTTTATAAAACAAAGAAAAAGTCCATGCCCCTATTTTCAAGGTTTCTCTAAATCCTACTCTTTGATAATCATCCGTCTTATTAGTATCCTTTTCAGACATATGGATTAAATATTAGTGTTTTTTTAGGCGAAATTAAAGGCTTTTCTTTAACTTTTCAACGATTTCTTTGAAACCTTCGGGGTCATTGAGTGCTATTTCTGATAGCATTTTTCTATTTAGATCTATTTTTGCCTTTTTTAGTGCTGGCATAAATCTAGAGTATGAGATCTCATAAGGAGTTAGTGCTGCATTTATTCTTTTAATCCAAAGTCTTCTCATATCTCTCTTTCTTAGTTTTCTTCCTGCAAAAGCATGTTCTCCTGCTCTGATTGTTGCTTCCCTTGCTCTTTTATACAGTTTAGATCTAGATCCTCTATAACCTTTTGCAAGTTTTATTACCTTTTTATGTCTTAAATGGGCTCTTGGCCCTCCTTTTACTCTTGGCATAGTTAGATATTCTTTCCATGCTTTCCAAGCATACTTTTAAATATTTTTTTGTGTCCTTTATTCTCTTGGATTAGTCTTTTTGACTTTCTTGTTTTATTTGGACCACTTTTCTTTTCTTTTAGGTGACCCATTCTAACCTGTTTTTTAACAAGTTTTCCATTTTTTGTTATCTTTACTCTTTTCAAGAGTGTCTTTTTAGTTTTTAGTTTCTTATTTGCCATATTACTTTGGTGAAAACATAGCCCAAACCATATTGCCTACTCTTTTAGGCGCTGCTTCAAGCTTAGCTATATCTCCATAACCTTTCTCAAATATTTTTACCTTGTCAAAAGCAACCTCAGGATGCATTTGTTGGCGCCCCCTCATCTTAACTGTTATCTTTACCTTGTTTCCTTCTTCTAAGAATCCTCTTCCTCTATAAATAAACCTATCAATATCTCCTTGCCCTGTCGTTGGTCCCATTCTGAACTCTTTTATATCAATCTTTTTACTCTTTACCTTAGCACTAGACTGTTTCTTTCTTTCTTCATATAAAAACTTAGAAAATTCAACAATCTTTGCTACAGGAGGATTAGCGTTTGGTACTACTAGAAGCAAATCTCTATCTCTATTTTGTGCTTCTTTTATTGCTTCATGAGTTTTCATTACCCCAAGGTTTTCACCTTCTGAAGTAATTACTCGTACCTCACTAGCTTTTATCTGATGGTTTATTATATGTCTGCTCTTTACCGTAGTTTGTCCTCCATTAAACCCTGATAACTTACCATAGTTCTAAAGACTTGGTCAACACTATATTACTAACCTTATCAATAAATTTATCTAGTTTAATAACACCTTTGTCCTCTTCAGTCCTTAATCTCACACTAACCTCTTTCTTTTTAGCTTCCCTATCTCCTACAATAAGCATATATGGGATCTTCTGTAGTTGTGAGTCTCTGATTTTAGCCTGCATAGTATCAGATCTATCATCAATTTTAGCTCTAATACCAGCTTCTTTCAGCCTTTCTAATGTTTTTTGAGCATAATCTACATGTTTCTCACCAATTGGGATTAAAATAGCTTGCACAGGAGATAGCCATACTGGGAAAGCTCCTGCAAAGTGTTCAATGAGTATTCCCATAAATCTTTCAATGGACCCATAAATAACTCTGTGAATAACAATAGGCATTTGAAGGGATCCATCCTTATCTACATATTTAAGATCAAATCTTTGTGGAAGTTGGAAATCAAGCTGGATAGTGCCTGTTTGCCACTCTCTTCCTAGAGAATCACTAACCATAATGTCTAGTTTAGGTCCATAAAAGGCTCCCTCGCCCTCACCTACGTAGTAGTTTCCTTCACCAACTCTCTTATCCAAGATCTTTTTGAGAGTTTCTTCTGCTTTGTCCCATACTTTAGCATCCCCGAGGAATTTCTCAGGTCTTGTACCTAGCCTCACCCTGTACTTAAGACCTACAACGTCGTAAAAAAGATCAGTAATGTCTAGAATTCTGTCGTATTCATCTTCTACTTGATCCTCGGTAACGAATATGTGTGCATCATCCTGTCTGAATTCTTGTACACGCAGTAGCCCGTGCAGCTCCCCAGACTGCTCATATCTGTGAAGAGTGTCCGAATCAGAAAATCTTAGAGGAAGTTCTCTGTAACTTCTTGGCCTCATCTTGTATATCATCATTGCATTAGGACAGTTCATCGGTTTAATACCATAAACCTCTTCTTCCCCCATATCTGCAATAAACATTCCATCCTTGTAGTGTTCCCAGTGTCCTGAGGTTTCCCATAAAACCTTTTTGTTTATCAGAGGAGTAATAGTTTCTTGATAACCTCTTTCAGCATGTTCTTCACGCCAGAATTTCATAAGCTGGTTAATAATGATAGTCCCGTTAGGTAACCAATAAGGCATTCCTGGAGCTGTTTCGTGGAGAAAGAATATCTCCAGTTGGGGTCCTAGTTTTCTGTGGTCTCTTTTCTTAGCCTCCTCAATCATTTCAAGATATTCATCTAGATCTTTCTGAGAATTGAAGGCAGTTCCATAGATTCTTGTTAGCATCTTATTCTTCTCATCTCCATGCCAGTATGCTCCAGCAATGCTTAGTAATTTAAATGCTTTTACCTTCCCTGTACTTTTAAGATGATTTCCAGCACAAAGGTCAACATCATGATATTTATCTCCCTTTTTTCCAGTCTCACAAACAGTAGCTTCTTCCCTTGCTTTTTCTATCTCTTCAATCATTTCTAGCTTGAAGGGGTTGTCTTTAAACACCTCTTTCAATTCGTCAAATGAAGCTTTTCTAATATCTAGTGGGAGATCTGCATCAATGATTTCTTGCATTCTTTTTTCTATCTTGGGAAGATCTTCGGGGGTTACCTTCAAATCATCAAAATCACCATAGAACCCACCTTCAATTGGTGGTCCCATTACCTTTTTAGCACCATCAAAGAGGCTTTCTACAGCCATGTGCATAACATGTTCAGCACTGTGTCTCAGTGCAAACAACGGATCATCTTTTATTTTGTCTATAACTTTTTCTTTTTTCATAGATACTCCTTAATTATATATAAATTTAGTTTTTGTTGAAAGGAAAAGAAATATTCAGATGTGAATTAAAGTATTTACCCGCTTAGCGGGTTGTAGTTGTGTTTGTGAGTATGTATAAGGATACTTTATTCACTAGGATGAATTTAGCCCTATTAGAGGATTTTGTCAATAAAAAGAGCTGAGTGGTTAGTTCAGCTCGGTTTTTATTTATTTAAATTGGTTTTTATTTTTTCTTGTCTTTTGACTCCGAAGGTATATCTGGGTGCTCACTTAATGCTTTCTTTATAAGCTGAGGTGTATCCTCAACTATCTCATCTAAGAAGTTAAGGGCCAGTCCTTCCTCTGCAGTAAAGGGGCGATCATAAAGAGCGAATTCATACAGGTTTTTCATTGGTACATCAGTGCGTTCATGGATTTCCTGTACAATTGCGTCTCTTATTTTAATCACGTGCTCTGTAGGCCAGGTTTGCCCATTCATTAGCGCAGCGATTTCATTATTATCGAGCCGCGTTTGTCCCCAGTGGAATAAAAGCTCAGAGTTTCTTACAGCAAGTCTTCTGTGACAGTGTTGCAAGAGCCTAAAGCCATTTGACCTTGCTCGAGAAGTCACAAATCCAGTGAATTTTATTTCGGTTATAACCATCATGGATTTGATCCCAGTAAATGCATCATTCCATCCCCCATTGCTGTTTATAAGAAAGGTCATTTCTTCGTATCCTTTCTTTTTAGCAAGAAGAATGCACTCAACAACTACCTGCTCAAGTTCATTGCAAAAGTGGCCAAAAACTGGGATATACTTCTCGTTTACGAGATCTCGAGCCATGGTACGGAAATCCTTCCAATCCATGATCATTTCGGGCTTATCTATATTTTGTGACAGTAACATCTCGAACTCCTTTCAGATATATTTTTGTGCTCCATGATATCGTTTTTCCCTTCTCTTGTCAATACTATAAGTCAACAGGTTTGAATATTAAGATATAATAGATGGGTGATCTTAAACATACATAAAGAGAAAAATTGGACTAGTTTTGATGTTGTAGCTAAAGTTAGAGGTATTTTGGGAGAAAAAAAGGTGGGGCATGCAGGAACCTTAGATCCCTTAGCAGAAGGTGTCCTCGTTGTATTAACTGGAGAAGACACTAAAAAGCAGAGTGAGTTTATGAATATGGAAAAAGAATATATTGCTGAGTTTGGATTAGGTTTAGATTCTGATACTTATGATCTAGAAGTCTTACCTAGAGTCATTGATACAAATATTGATTTTGAGAAAGAAATTAAAAAGTATGTAGGTAAGATAAAACAAAAAGTACCTTCCTACTCTGCAGTCAAGGTAAAAGGAAAAAAGCTATATAAAGAGGCTAGAAAGGGAAAAATTGACGAATCTAGCCTTCCCGTAAAGGAAATCTCAATACACAGTATTGAGATTTTAGATAAATATGAGAAGGATATAGAAACTGAGTCTGGTGTTAAGAAAATCCCCATATTTAAGGTAAAGGTAGTGTGTGGCTCCGGAACATATATTAGATCTTTAGCCCACGACCTAGACTGTGTTCTTGTGAGTTTGGTTAGGACTAGGATTGGTGATTTTAAGGTTGAGGACTCGATAGAAATTTCTGAAATAAAAAGAAGTAGACCGGAAAGGGAGGGTTTCCGGTCGTAGAAGCTCTTCTATGCAGTTAGGAACCCCATCAAAGTTGCGAAAGCAAATATCAATAGTGTTCCACCGAAGATTATATTGCTCTGTATCCTCGGATGTAATAATGGGTAATTACTCACAATAATATTTTGTACCTCTTCCTTGGTGGGTTTTCTACCATTGTTTTGGACATAAGTTCTGTATACCTTTCTTGTATAAGCTTTTAGAGCAGTAGAGTAAACAAAGAGAACTACCACCCAGTAGATAAACACAGGTAACGACGCTATTAAAAAAGTGTTAGAGTTAAACATTTTCTCACCTCTTCTAATTTTTTGTGAATTATAGGGAATAATTGATAGATTTACAAATTACAATGTTAGTTGCTCTTTTTCTACTTGAAGTTTCTCTGCTTTTATTAATCCTATCTTTTTTAGTAAAGCGAATACCATCCCTACTGTGAAGAAATATACGTAGTAGGCAATAGTTCCATAAAACTGAAATATTACAAATATTAAACCTGCCATTATTGGTGAGAATAGTCTTTTGTATGGTTCTAAAAATCTATTTATTTGTGATTCAACCATTCCCTTTATATCAACTGTCTCAGGACTGAATAGATCAGAAATGTTAAACCCCTCTATTCCAATAGGTACTTCAGGTATTTCTTTAGGAAATTGACTCTCGACTATACCCTGTATTGGTTTTTCTACTACCTCTGCTATCTTTTGACCTATGTTTATACTCACAAATCCAGAGGTTTCAAGTAAAAAGATAGTAGCTGCAGATATACTAAATGCCATAAGAGCTCCTCTCACCGCGTATCTTAGAGCGTGTCTGGGAACAGTCTTTAACATGTTTCTATTTAATCCAAATGATCTTTGTGTACCAAGAGTGCAAAGAAGAAAAGACACAACACCCACAACAACAGCATAAAAAACATCATACGTTGCAAGAACCAACATAATTCCTAGAGAAACTCCACCCGCTGACCAGAGATTTTGAGTCCACTTGTTTGCTGTGGCAGTAGTTAAGGCGAGTGTATACATGGTAATAAGAAGAGCAAGGAGTAACTTTATTGCAAATTCCCACGAAACACTGAAATAGTTTTGAGTTTGAATGAAGTTTTTAACTAAACTAACAACAATAAAGGACTCTAGTGCAATTACTAAAGATACAACAATTCTTTTTATTAGAGGCAGTTTATTCACCTTTTTAGTATAGCAAATTAGTGATGATGTTCAGCTTCGTAAGCCTCAGCTTCTGCTTTATCCTTATGAATAGTCCCATCAGGATGTTCAGAAGGACTGTAGATTGAATAGAGCTTCATTTCTCCATCAGATTCATTAATGATGTCATGTTCTGTACCTGCTGGAATAACAACAGCAAAGTCATCCTCGATTGGATAATCCTTTCCATCAAGCACTGCTTTACCAGAACCTTCTTCAATCCTAATGAATTGATCCACATCGTTATGAACTTCCATCCCGATATTCTCACCAGGTTTTAAATTCATAACAACTAACTGACTAAACTTATTTGTAGCTAGAACTTTTCGAAAATTATCATTTTCTAAAGTATCTTTCTCAATATTTTCTACATATATAGGCATAAATATCTCCTAATTAATTTATTAAGCTTATTTATTCTACCAAATGAGAATCCCCCTCCATAGAAATGTAGGGGGATATACAGCAGATTTTATGATTTAAGTGTTTTAGTAAGTTCTTCGGCACTTATTCTCAGAATTCTACTTCTTGAAGGCCCTGTTCCTGTGCCTCCAAGCTCTTTTTTCTTTTTCTCAAGAACTTCGTCTACTACATCCATGTCATAGTGAATTATTTCACAAACAACATCTTCAGGTCTCTTACCAACTTGATGCTCAACAAGAAAAAAAGTATCTGTTTCTTGAACCTTTCTTTCATCTGCTATGTAGATATTATCCACTTTTTCGATTTTCATTTTGTATCTCTCCAAGTTTATTTGTGGAGTAGTATTATACTTCAGAAATAGTTAGATATCTATGTTATAGGGTATTAGATAGATTCAGTGGTTTTTCTAGCTATAAAAACGTACTTTGTACCTTCTACAAGGAGCATACTAATAATGGCTAGAGCAATTAATATCATCCAGCTGTTAAATCCAAGAGGTACCGTGTGAAGAAGAGTTTGAAGTGGTGGCAGATATATTGCTGCAGAAAATGCTACTAGAACAAATACTGAAGAAAGAAGAAGCCACTTATTTGAAAGTATATTTATCTTCCATATGTTTTGTCTTAAGCTCTTATATGAGTAGATAACAAAGGCAGTATCAACACAAATTCCACCAAATATCATAGTCCTAACATATGTGAGATCAAGTTTTAGATATCCCCAAAGATACCAAAATAGTGCAAAGGTTAATATTTCATCTATTAGACCAGTAACAAATATTAAAAACTTCATTTCCTTGTTGACAAGAGGAGACTCAGGAGGATTTGGTTTTCTTTTCATAACATCCTTTTCCATAGGCTCAAACGCAAATGCAATGTTTGGGATAGTATCTTCAACAATGTTATTCCATAGAATCTGTGTCCAAAAAAGTGGTATGGGCCATCCCATAAGCATACTCACCCCAACAATAATAGTAGACGAGAAGGCATCCGCGAGGATATATGAGATTCCTTTTCTTAGGTTATCTAGTATTGCTCTTCCCCCCTCTACTGCTTCAACGATGATGTTAAAGCTGTCATCTAATAAAACAAGATCAGACGTTTCTTTTGCAACGTCAGTCCCACTTCCTAGGGCTATTCCAATATCTGCTTTCTTAAGGGCGGGAGCATCGTTTACTCCATCCCCAGTCATAGCAACAACTTTACCTTTCTTTTGCCAGGCTCCAACTATCTTACTCTTATGTTTTGGTTCCGTTCGTGCATATATAACTATCTTTTCTACAATGTTATCAAACTCTTGATCTGACATTGTTTCTAAATCAGTTCCTTCCAATATATTTTCATCATCAACACTAAGCCCTAGTTTATTTGCAATAGCCTTAGCTGTATTTCTGTGATCTCCAGTAATAATTACCACTTTCATTCCAGCTTCTTGACATGTCTCTAAAGCAGTCTTTACCCCTACTCTAATAGGATCATTCATACTAACAAGACCTGTGAATGTTAGATCACTAATTTCTTTTTCTAGATGAATTTTACTTTCTGGTTTATCTATCTCTTTATATGCAGTACAAATGAGTCTTGATCCCTTTAAAGCTAGTCTATTTAGTATTCTTTCAATCTCTTCTTTTCTAATATCATTTAGTTTTCTTTTTCCATAATTTAGCTGTACGTACTTAGAGACCGCCATTAGTCTGTCCGGAGCACCACATACAAAGAGCATATATTTACCCTCAATCTTATGAAGACTAGCTTGGTACTTATTCTTTGAATCAAATGTTAAGAATTTAATAGTTGGATATCTTTCTTCATATTCAGGTTTTAAAAACCCAGCTTTAGCACCTGCCATCAAAAGAGCCTTACCAGTAGGAGTTCCCCCTACCTTCCACTTCTCATATGAATCATCGGGATTTTCAACAAAAGCCTCATTACACATAGCGGATATCTTTAGACTTAGTTCATAGGTTGTATCTTTTATTCCTGGCTTTATATCAAAAGTATTTTCAACAGTAACAACCTTATCTGCTTCCATTTCCCCCTCAGTAATAGTTCTTGTCTTATCACAACAAATTACTTGAGTAGATCCTAGTGTTTCAACTGAAGATAGTTTGCGGACTAACCCCTTCTTTTTAGCTAGTCTTTCCATACCTATTACCAATATGAGGGTCATAACAATAGGAAGAGCCTCAGGAATTCCTCCTATTGATATGGCAACAGCAGTCTCAAATATTTCAATGGGGTCTTCTCCCCTAACAATACCAAGAGCAAAGATTACAGAAGTACTAGCTAAAATTATCTTTGCAATTAGATTGGTAAACCTATTTAGTTTCTTTTGAAGGGGTGTCTTTTCTTCTTTTGTTTCTTTAAGTAGCTTTGCAATTTTACCTACTTCAGTTTCTTCTCCAATAGCAATAACTAAGGCTAGCCCATCCCCAGCCTCAACAATAGTTCCTGAATAAACCATATTATCTCTATCTGCAAGAGGAGTAGATTCATCTAAGACCTCACATCCCTTATCTGCAGCAAGCCACTCCCCAGTAAGTACTGCTTCAGATACTTTAAGATCATTAGCTTTAATAATTCTTCCATCAGCAGGTACCTTTTCTCCTGGTTCTAAGACAATGATGTCTCCAGGAACTATATCTTTTCTATTTATCTCCTTTTTAACTCCTTCTCTAATAACAATGGCTTTAGTCCTTAAGATACTAGTTAGTTTTTCAAGTACCTTAGATACTTTCTTTTCTTCAAGAAATCCAAAGACACTATTAATAACTACAGAAGCAAGTACAAAACCACTCTGGAAGAGATTCTGGGGATGTTCTTCAAGAAAATAGACAATAACTCCAACAATCAAAAGAACGTATACAAGGGGGCTCTTAAATTGATTTAAAAAGATGGTAAGGGATGTAGCTCTTCTCTTTTCTGGAAGTGTATTATAGCCGTACTTACTTCTTCTAGAGTTAGCTTTTTCATCAGAAATACCAAGTTCGGGATTAGTCTTAAGATTCTTAGCAATACTCTCAATTCTCATGCTGTGCCAGGAGTTCATACGTTAATGATATCAGAGTGAAGATTGGTAAAAAAGAAAGTTAGCGTTTTTAAGTACTTTAGGGAAACGCTAAAACCTATTTGTTTTCTTCGGATTCGAGCCATTCTATTATTTCCTCTGTAACTCTGTCTGGACTACCATCCCTATGAAGTGAGCTTAGTTTGTGAAGGAATTCACCCCATTTTTCTGGGTACTCTCTTAGCACCATTTGACGAAGCTTTCTCATTGGGTAGTTAATAATACTTTGATATCTAATTTTCATATGCCCTCCTCTCACATAGTTTATTTCCGAAGGGACATATTATATATGAAAAATTTAAAAAGGGAGTTTGGTGGGCGATACAGGGATCGAACCTGTGACCTCCGCGATGTCAACGCGACGCTCTAACCAACTGAGCTAACCGCCCGAGGACTATTTTTTCTTTGGTTTCATTATCTTATCTACTATTCCGTACTTTATAGATTCTTCTGCGTCCATCCAATAATCTCTTTCCATATCTTCTTTTACCTTATCTAGTTTCTGACCAGTTTCCTTTGCAATTATCTTTGCATACTGCTCTTTTATCTGTAACATGTGTTTTGCAGTAATTTCCACATCTGTGGCCTGTCCCTCTACCCCACCGATTAGCTGGTGAATCATTGTATATGCTCCAGGAAGTGTGAATCTCTTTCCATTTGTTCCACCGGATAAAAGAAGTGCTCCAGCTGATGCAGCAAGACCAACGTTAATGGTAACAATATCGTTCTTTATGTGTTTCATAGTGTCATACATTGCTCTGCCTGCGTACACCTCTCCACCAGGACTATTGATGTATACACTAATATCCTTATCTGGATACTCACTCTCTAGGAACAAAAGTTGTGCAATAAAGGTATTTGCTACACCCATATCAATAGGTCCAGTAACAAACACAATCTGATCCTTTAGAAGTCTTGAATAGATATCATAAGATCTTTCATTTCCACCTGGTTCTTTTTCTACGACTATTGGTACTAGTGTGTTGTTATTCATTTCTTAGTTTCCTTTTCTGCTTCTTCTATTAACTTACTAATAAGCTTATTCTTCTGCAAAATAGTCTTAATGTAAAGTCTTTGCATAGGAGTTTGCATACCCTCTTGAGCTTTAGGATCACCAACAGCACCAATCATCTCATCTATTTCTTTTTCTGTAACTTTGATTCCCAACTCTTTAATCAAATGAGACATCACAAACTCTGCCTTAATATTCTTCTCAGATATCTCATCATATTCTTTTCTTAATCCTTCTGCAGTCTTTTCTTGGGCCTTTAGATACTTATCCATAGAAAGATTAATACCTCTTAACTGATCCATTAATCTTCCCATGATTCTATCTGATTCCTCCTGAACTAAGATATCTGCAATCTCAACGTCAGCATTTTGAGTTAACACCTCAATTACCTCATTTGCACCTAGGTGAACAGGAATGTCTGGTATATCTTCACCTTTCTTCAATGCTTCTGCTTTAACCTTCTCTATTTCTTTCTTCTTATCTTCAAAAGATTTCTTTAATGCTTTCTTATACTCTCTTATCTTAATGTCTGGTCTAATAGCAACAGTAGCGCTGAATTCAAAGTCTTTATCAATATCAAATTCTTTTATCTCTACTCTTGGACTAGAAACAGGTACAATTTTGTTCTCTTTTAAAGCTTGGGTGTAATAATCCTTAAGTAAGTGATCAATAACATGTCCATATAAATTAGAAACACCTATCTTTTCTTCAACCTTTGCTTTAGGGGCATTTCCTTTTCTAAATCCTTCTACCTCGGTATTAGCTACTGTTTCTTCTAAAACTTGGTCATAAGCCTTCTTAACTAGATCATTTTCTACAGTAACTGTAATTTTTAAAGTTGATTTTGGTTGTTTTTCTACATTTACTTTCATAGTCCGCTTATTTTAGCACAAAACCGATAATATCTTTTGTAATTTGTTCTTCGAATCCCCCAAAATCATGTGAAGCCCCATTATATATTTTTGTTTTTACACTAGGAGAATTTTTAAATTCTTTTTTTAGTATCTCAAACGCTTTATCTGTCTTAATGTTAGTTTCTATTCCCCAATCTTTAGTCCCCCCTATTAAAAATACAGGAACTTTTACGCTATTAACCATTTTCCAATTATGTTCTCTATCTTGGTAACAGAAGACATTGCAGTTAGAGTCTTCTTGGAATAAGTTTAAGAAGGTTTGTGCCGATATAAGATAGTCATCGTATATAAGATTAGATAGGAGCTGATCTCCTTTGTTTTGATTGATTAACTCCTTTGCCTCACTCTCCATTTTCGAGAAGTTTTTCTCAGTATTAGCCAGTCCGAGCATATCAACAGGGCTGGTGAGAACTAGCTTCTTAATTTCGGGGTGTTTCTTTTTATTTAGGTAATAAATAGCTTTGGAGGGCCCCATACTGTGGGCTTGAAGAGTAACATTTTTGTAACCTAGGTCTAATGCATAATTTACCCACGCATCGATATCAAAAACACAGTTTTCAAAAACTTCAAATGCATTCCCATAATTTGGGTATTTATCTGGTTCTTGAAAAAACATTGTAATTGAGCCAGTTCCTCGATGATTTCCGACCAAGAAGGCTATGTTGTTTTCTGGAAAGAGATTGTGGAAGTAAGGGTACCAACTATTTGTGTAGGGATCTCCAGACATTCCATGTATATGTACTATAATTTTGTCCTTAGAACCTTTTGGTTCTGATAGAAACCCCGTTAGATGAATCTTGTCTTCGGTTACTGCTTTAACAATTTCCATGTTTTACTGGTGGGCGAGACAGGACTCGAACCTGCAATCCCGAAGGAACACGGTTCTAAGCCGTGCGCGTATACCAATTCCGCCACTCGCCCACGTAGTCCCTATTATATTTAAAATACAGGAAATTAGCTAGTTTTAGGCTTCTAGTGATACAGAATCTAGAATTAAAGGTAGATCCCTATAACTTTCTATTCTGTACATAAATCCTCTAACGGCATACAGCCAGTTAGCTGAGTTAGGAGGTGTGTATATTGGAGCCATTTTCTCAGGAGTATTAAATCCCTTAGAGAAATAGTTTTCCCTAATACCCTTGGCTACTGTTTCAATACCATCTTCCCAAGATTCAAAGTATATTGCATTATTTCCATAAATACCCCATCCAAATGGGTTAAATGAACCTTCAATTAGTTTCACTCCACAAGAAGACTCAATACAAGATATTGCAGGTAAAAGTTTATAGTCTATACCATACTTATCAGCAACCTCAACAAAGGTACTAGCTTGAGGTTTTAAAGGCGAGTTTACCTCTTCAAAAAAGCCTTCTAAAGCCTTAACTCTTGATTCTCTACTCTCTTCAAGTTTTTGATCTAAACCTTCATTTAGAGCTATCTCAGAGCCTTTAGGACCATTAAAAGAATGGGCCACAAGGAAAAGGGCTATTAAAGGCAAAATATTCACTTTTGGTGACATCTTTTTATACATACAAGAGAGAATTATATCGTACTTTTGAGTATATATCAAACGCTATAGGATAGTGTGTTTAAGGGGTTTTATATGACTGAATTAGGTCTCCAAAGTGCTTAACTCCCGCGCACCAGGAGCCATCTGAAGGAGGAGTGTAGGTTTTCATAATCTCACAAAGATCTGTTACACCTTTGGAATAGAAGTTACTTCCAAAGTACCTAGAAACTGTTTCAATGCCTCGGGCCCAGTTATCAAATGACCAAGTAATGTTTCCATATACTGCCCAGCCCCATGCATTGTATGTTTCTGCACCTGATACCTTAGGAGTATTTTTTCCACAGCTTGATTCTTGGAAAGATACAGAAGCTGCCAACCACCAAGGAATATTATTTCTGTCTGCCTCAAATACAAAGGCCTCTCCCATTCCCTCAAGTGGACAGTTATACATCTTAAATACCTCATTTATTCTTTTTGCCCTGCTATCTTTTGAATAAATATCGTAGGTAGATTGTTCCAAAACAAGAGGTTTAGAAGCATAGATAGCATATTTACTGGTATTCTGAGGTTTTGCTTTACCTGGAGTAACCATTATAGAAACTAGTACTCCAAATACCATAATTACAGAAAGAGAGGCCCAAATAGTGGTGATTTTATTGTTTAAACTTTGACTCTTGAGTATTTCTACAGCGCCTCTAAGATTAAATTTCTTTTTTTCTTTCTCTGAAAATATAGATGTAACTAATGGGGCTTGCTTAATTATGGTATCAACGTAAGATACCTCGGGTTTTGTACCCTTTAATACCTTCCCATCCTTAGTAAAAAATCTTTTTGCACTACTCATAGATTAGTGGAGTAACATTAACAATCTTTGAAATGTAGATCAAGATGACAAATTTACCATCTTGATACCTATCCTATAAAAAGATATTCTGTATTTAGTGAAATTAGATACTTTGAGAAAAGTACTGCCCTACTTTCTAGTGGCAGTAATATTTTTTTGTGCCCTAAAAACACGACTCTCATATTTTGATCAAGTTGGAAATGACTTTGAAGTATTTAGACAAGCAGCAGAAGACTTCTATGAAGGAGTAAATCCCTACTACAAAACAATAGAAACATTTGGGGATAGAAATAGTAACTATGATCATGGGTTTGCCTTCCTTCCTGGTATTTTGTACCTGTTTACTCCACTTCACCACTACCATACTCTAACTAATCTTCAGATGGTAGACATGTATAAATATCCAATCCTTGCATTTGATATAGGAATTGGAATTCTCTTTACGATATATTTCTGGAAGAAGAGTAAATTTGCACTAATTGTTTCTCTTCTCTTTTGGTTTTTTAATCCATATATAGTTACAAAGACAAACTTTAACTACATGGATTCAGTAAGTCTATTCTTTATGCTTTTTGCCCTAATGTATTTAGAAGAAGACGATATTTTATCTGGATTTTTTTATGCCCTATCCTTTGGCATGAAGACATTTCCTATAATTCTCTTTCCACTTTTTTCCTTCAGGAGTAAAAGCAAACTAACGTTTCTACTTAGTTCGGGAATTACTCTTCTTGCAGTAAGTCTTCCTTTTCTATCAGATCCACAACTGTATCTAAGAGCTGCACTTCTTTCTCATTCTGAAAGATTTGTACAAGGAAAGCCTTTTCTATTCCTTCTTAGCTACAAACAAAAGATAGAGTTTATCAGAACTATACCTTTTAATTTCTATGCCTTTATGGCAATAGCATCAGGATGGATAATTACATCACTAGAATATCTAAAATTACCAATTCAGAAGATAAAGAATTTCTATAAGAGATTTGAGAGTAAATATGCAGCAGCAGTGCTACCTTTCATAGGTTTCTATATACTCACCCCCGTATTGAATAAAACCTACCTTCTTTGGGTAATGCCAGTATTAACACTAGGAGCATATGAGTACTTCAAAGAAAAGAAATTTTGGTTTTATGTAACATTAGGAGTATTTTATCTTTTCTACTTTAGATATCTATCGGAATGGGGATACGGACTTCACGTGGATTATAAGTACTACTAATGGTCGGGGTGACAGGACTCGAACCTGCGGCCTCACGCTCCCAAAGCGCGCACTCTTCCAACTGAGCTACACCCCGAGGCAAGATATTATAACAATTATATCCTTGGAATGCTTTTTAATGAAGGTGGTGTGTAATATAATTTTCATGTGCAAGGTATATATGTAGGCTCCTTTGATAAAAATAAAAAAGATCTTCTTTTAAAACTTAATCCAGATTTTATATGGGCTCATGAATTAGATGAAGGTTACTCTTGCTTTCTAAAAGAAAATGGTATTAAAGTTTATTACCCCATTGGTGTTTTTGGTATTAGTGAAGAAGAACAAAAAGATGGGTTTTCAGCAACTAGAAAAGATGGGAAGCCTGTTGAAACCTATGCAGGGTGGTATAGAGGAGGTTGTCCCTCTAATACTACCTTAAGGAAAAAAAGGCTTAAAAAGATAAAAATGGATTTTGAAACAGGATTTTATGATGGTGTCTGGCTTGATAGTATTAGGTTTCCTACATATTGGGAGACAAAAAAACCTTCATATTTAGATACCTGTTACTGTGATACTTGTTTGGAAAAACATAAGAGTAGTGGTATGGAATGGGAAGATTTTCGTATTAGTCAGATAACTTCCTTCTTGAATGAAGTTAAAAAGATTGTTAGAGATAAACCCCTAGGATATTTTGCAGTTCCTGAGACTGAAGAGAGACTTCATAGTATCTTTGCCCAACCTGCCAGGGAATTTGAAAAGATTGTTGACTACTCTTCTCCAATGATTTATCCCCAGATGATTGGGAAGAATGGGAGGTGGATTAAGGAAACTCTTAAGTATTTTAAAGATATTTTTGGAAAAGATAGAGTTATACCTATTCTTCAAGTTGTTAAAATGCCTGATGATTCAAATGATAAGTTTGAAGAAAATGACCTTGAAAGTGCTGTAGAAATAATGTTAAAAGATAAACACATTAGCTATTTTATGTTAGATCAGCTATTAAAAGATAAGAAAAGGCAGAAAACTGTAATTAGTTTGTTTAGGAAAGGAGAAGAAAAATGAAATATCTTGAAAATAAGACAGTTTTAGTAACAGGAGGGGGAGGCGGAATTGGATGGGGGTTATGTCTGGAGTTTGCAAGAAATGGAGCTACGGTTGTAGTTACTGATGTAGATGATAAACGAGGTGAGGATGTCCTAAAAGATATCTTGGAGGTGTCTGATGGACATCTGTACTATCATCTAGACCTCTTAGATATTGATAGTTTTGATGACATTCTTGAAAAGATTTATAAGGAAGTGGGAAAGATTGATGTTCTTTTTAATAACGCTGGGATAGGGACATCAGAAAACGTTTTAAATGCTACACAAAAAGAGTGGACTAAGATTATAAATACGAATCTAACTGGTCACATGTTTCTTACGCAAAAAGTGGTCAAAAAGATGATAAAAAATGGTGTTAAGGGAAATGTAATTTTTACTTCATCTGTACATCAAGATATTCCCAGTAGTCCACACTATACTGCAAGTAAGGCAGCTATAAAGGCTTTGGTAAAGACCATGGCTATTGAACTTGCCCCCCATGGTATTAGGGTTAATGGTATTGCTCCTGGTGGGATATATATCAGAGAAAAAACTGAAGATCCAAATCAGGCCAATGACGAGCCTACTGTTTTACTGGGTGGAAAAAATGGCATTCCTCGAGATATAGGAAGAATGGGCGTTATATTCGCTAGTGATTATTGGTCAAGACACATCACTGGAGAAGTTATTACTGTATCGGGAGCTCAGTACCAAGGAAGATGAACTTACTAGGACACAACTATATAGCGTATAAGGTGCTTAAGGAAACTACACCTTATACACTTGTTGGTTCTCATATTCCTGATTTTGTTCCTTTCTTACCTACTTCAATCTTTAAGTTTGAAGAAATACATGAGAATCAAGAAAAGTTTTTAGACTTTGTTAAGGAAAAGTATCCTGATGCTACTTCTCTACCCCTAAGTATGATGTGCCACTCTGTTAAATATGGTGCAGATAAGTACAATAGGGAGATCGATACATGGCTTTTAGAAGATAAAGAAGATCTTGCGGGTGAAGTATCTAGAATGATAGTTGATTCCTCAGGTGTTTCTTTTGAGACTGCCAGGGGTCCTAGGTTACACAACTACTTATGGTGTGGAGCCGATCTGTATTTAATGAAGAATAATCCTGACAGTGTAATAGATAAATTTGTTACTTCGTTAGAAAGTATAGATTATAACTATACATCTAAGATTCTTTCGGAGTTTTATAAAAAAGATAAGAAGCTGGTAAAAGAAAATTTACTAGATCATTTTAAATTTATTACTCCAGAGACCTTCAAAGATATTGAAGCTTTTGTGAAGTTTTGGAGTAAGTTTTTATCTCCTTTGAAAGAGGGAGATAATCTAGATACTAAAAAAGGTACAGAGTTATTGAATTTTATATATACAGAATTTGAAAATGATTGGGAAAAGATAATAGGTAAAGTAGAAAGTAAGGTTAAAGTGAGTATGAAGCCTTTTATAACTCAGGAATAAGCTTTTCTATAATTACTTCAAAAGTACCTGACTCATAAACTAATCTTTTATTTTGGATTAAATCAATAAGATGAAGCTTAACTGTGTAAGTACATATTTCATCTAAAGGACATAGTTCTGCAGTGTCATCGTGCTTGTGTATGTTTCTACTTATCTCTGTGACTACAAATACATCATTATCTAAAAAGTATGCCCTATCAAAATAGCAGTTTGCTCTAATTGAACAATCTACAGCTTTGGAATCTACAACCTTATCTTCTTTTTTACCAAAGAATCTAACCTCATTAACTTTGTATTCGCTTCTAAAAATACTTCTAAAATCAATAAATTCTTGTTCACTTGGAGAAAAGACAACTTTATCTAGATTTTGATGAGCAAGTAATTCTTCTTCATACCACTCCTCTACCCCTTCTTCATCAAAAGATTTAACGGTTACCCACATTGTGTTGTATATCTCTGCTTCTTCAATAAGTCTAAAATCATCCGCACCTACATCTACTTCATTATTCTTAAGATTAGTAATCCATCTTTGAAATAGATTATGATCTTCAAGTTTCTCAGGTAGTTTTGATTCATCTACAGCTAACTGTTGTTGAACATTTAGAAACACACCCATACCAATAAGAAGAAAGATAATTGATGTGAGTAAATAAGTTAGTTTATTTTTCATAATATATGGTGGGCGAGGAGGGAGTCGAACCCTCACGTCCTTAACGGACAAGGGATTTTAAGTCCCTCGTGTCTGCCATTCCACCACTCGCCCTTAATCTATAGATAGTATGTGGAATCCATACTTATCTATGTCTTCTTTTGGCCACCACTGAGTATCATTTGGATCTAGATGACTTTTATGTAGGATTCTTTTTTTGAGTTTTCTTCCCGTATACTTCTTAGTTTTGGGATCCCACTCTTTTAGAATCAATATATCACCTACTTCTACATCAAAGTCTGCAAGTCTGCATTCATACCTTTTCTTTCCTGTTCTAGTAAGTTCAAAATATTCGGGCCACGTTTTCTTTTCAATTTCTTTCGACATAGTTTATGGCGCGCCTGGAGGGAATTGAACCCCCGACCTTCACCTTAGAAGGGTGCTGCTCTATCCGCTGAGCTACAGGCGCAGAATAGTTGTATTTTAACAATAAAAACCCTAATATCCAACGCGGGAATGCTATTATATTAGAAGAAAATGATATGGCAAATATAAAATTTCATGATGATACTTTCAAAGTTGAAGTTTTAACGCCACCAAATTTTGAGAGATCTGGGCAGTTAATTGATAGAAGAGAGGCCTGGAAAAAAGGATTATGGTACGGGACCTTTAATCTCATACTAGTTCAAACAAGCCCTGTTCCAGGAATAATTTATCAAAAACGTTCCCCTACTATTGGGTGGGCCCCAGGTAAGTTAGATGTGTCATGTGCAGGTCATTATGAGGATATGGAGCCATCTGATGCTATAGATAACGAAACTAAAGAGGAGCTTGGAAAAAAGTATGATCAACCTAGTTTTATTAATCTTGGTAAGAGGACTAATGAGGGAAAAGGACAAGACGGAACTCTTAGAAGAACTGTTAGTGATCTGTATTTGCTCGAGGATAACACACTTTTAAATGAATTTAGTCTTCAAGAAGAGGAGGTTTATGCACTTTGTTTATGCCCAATTGATGAACTAGTAAGAATGTATGAGGAAGAAGGATACAAATTTGAGGTAATGGGGATAAAGGCAAATGGTGAGGAAATTACAATGACAGTTTCTATAGATGAATTTCCAGAAAACTGGGACGACTATCATAGAAGATTAGTATTTCTAGTAAAAAGGTACCTTAATGGTGAAAAAGATTTAAAGTACTAAAAACTATCTTTTGAAGTTGATCTGAAGGCGTGTACGAGAGGGTGTCAAAGAATACAAACCTGAGGACATAAGGGATTTTAAGGAGTGGAAGAAGAAAAATAAAAAGCGAATGCTAGGCACCCGCTTTTAGTTTATTTAGTCATCTTTAGCGCATATGATCACAATATATTTCCGTCAATACTGTTTCCACGAAGGGTCCTACTATCGGTCCTACACAAAGTATCAAAAATGTCGCTATTGATAGACCCGTACTGATCCATGTTTTTTCAAGATAAAGTCCAAGTAAGAAAACCCCCAGGATTACTGGCCATCTAAAATAACTAAGAAATTGACTTGGTTTCCGAAGCTGTTGATTTGGATGCCACTCAGGGTCGGTGCTCTCTGACTTTTTAGCCTTTTTATTTACTCTTACTATTTCTATGGTCCAAGCTAAAATAATAACTGCTACAGAAAGTGGAGATAGAAGTTCTACCGGTCCCTTAAGATATACAAACAAGCAGACTTCTGACATTAGTAAGCTTGCTCTAATATCATAATATAACCTTTCTTTATTTCTCATTTTTTTGTTCCTTTATTGTTATGCCTATAAGAAAGAGATGCTACCACCACAAGTAAAATGAAAACTCCTATTGAAAGTATCATTCCAGAGTTACGGCCTTTAAGATAGGTGCTTCCAATGCAGAGAATCAGGAGGGTGACTTGGATGTATATCAATCTAATTACTTTTTCTACACACCCCTCTGCCTCTTGATTACTTTTGGTCATCTCTAAGCTTGTTTCTTTTCAGTTCCGAAACCCTCATCTCTTTAAGGGTTTTGCTTCTTGCTGATATACAACAATAACCTACAAACAACACAATAAATGTAGTAATGCCCAATCCAGCTAATTCAGTAAAAAAACCTACGATATAAGAAACTCCGACGATTAAACCAAATCTAATAATTTGTACAAGTCTGTTCTCTTCCATTTTCTTCTCCTATATATAGTTATCTACACATTCTGATTGTATCCATCAAACAAAAGGCACAAGAACCACAGTGTAACCCACTACCAAAATCTCTTACAACCAGTCCTAAAAGGAAGGCCATTGATATTACAATGATGTAAATCCAACCGAACTTTATCTTAATTTCAAGGTTCATATTCCCTCCAGTTTTTTTCTTATTATATCACTTTAGACTCATAGTTTGATATATTTTGCTAGTTTTGATAAACTCCATCCAATTATAGGCGGCGGCATATATTAATCCGCGTTAAGACCGCCTTTTGAGAAAGGAGGGCCGATTTGATTGTACATAAGGTACGATCCATAAGTAATGTAAGATCTTAGAATTTGATCATTCGGTTAACCTAAAAAAATGAAGGAAAAACTATTAGCGATAATGAAAATAACTACAACTATGTCGAAGTAAATCTTTTCAGCTGCGGTTAGTCCCTAGGTTTGTTTTAAGCGACCTCCGTCTAACCGCCTACGAGGGCAGAAAAAATCTGCCCTCTTTTTTTATTCTATTTAACTTTTGCTAACGCTTTTCTTGGGAGTCTAATCTTTCTTGGAACAATAAAATATGAAATTATTGCAGAGCAAACTAGAATTGTTCCTGCTGTCATAAATGCATTTCCAAAAGAATATTTCTTTGCAATAAAACCTAGAAGTATTGGTCCTATTGCATAAGCTAGGTTTTGAGAAAACTGACTCATACTAACAATGTCATTTTCTGATTCATCTAATCTTGTAACAAAATCTTCAAATGTAGCAGATATTAGAATGAATGTGATATTAAAGAATGTTGATGCTAAAAATACTGATATTAGAATATGATGAATATTTGAAGCTAAACCTACCCCTACTAGACTTAGTCCTGCTAGTGCTCCTGTAATAAACCCTGTTCTTTTCTTTCCCAGTCTTTGGTAGATATGTGGGGCGACAAAGCCAACAAAGATAGCAGGTAGACCATAAACAACAATAAAAAACTGTCCTAACTCATGGATATTTCTAAGTATTTCTGAATAAAGTACCCCTATTGTCCAAAAGGATACATCTAGAAGTGTAAGAGTAAAACTGAAAAATACTAAACACCAAAGTTTTTTAGATAAAATTCTAAATACTTTTAGTTGCTTTAAGAAATCACTAAACTTTCCTTGAGGTCTCTTTGCTTCTTTCTTTTTCTTCTTAGCATAAAACTTTATAAAGAAAAGATACACAAGTACTGCAGTACTAACTATAGTTATTGTTGTGTATAAAGGAGCATTTAGGTTTTTACTAATAAGAAATACTGCTATAGCTGGTCCTATCATGTAGCTTGATGCCTGAAATATCTGCATTACAGACCAAGCATCTGTGTTTTTTTGAGGAGGTAAAAATTCATGTACAAAATTGTACTTTGAGTAATTTCTAAATTCGTAATAAATAGACCACACTATCATAGCCATAACAAAGAAAAAGATTTTTCTTGGTAGGAATATATAAATTGATGGAAATATAAGAGCAAATAAAAGCATTCTTGGAATAAAAAACCTGTAATTCTTGTGATCATAAAAGGTAGCTATTGTGAAGTTAAAAAACATTCCAAAAAGAGATGAACTTGAAAGAATTAATCCCACGAGAAAGGTATCATTTAGTGTGGAGTTTAGAATAACAGGACTAACATAGCTCATTATTCCGTCATGGAGGGATATAAGAAATATTATCGTTGAAAAGACAATGAGGGGACTAATTTTAAGTCTGGTTCTTTGGGCAGGTATTCTCATTGAATTAATGATAACATTTGGTGTTTTCTGGTAGAATAGTTACGTATTAGCGGCGGTAGTTCAGTGGTAGAATGTCTCCCTTCCAAGGAGAAGGTCGCCGGTTCAAATCCGGTCCGCCGCTCCATTAAAGATCTTTTAGGAGATCTTTTTTCTTTTTCTCATATTCTTTTTCTGATATCTTACCCTTTGTTTGAAGTTCCTTAAGTCTATTCATTGTTTTCTCAAATGATCCAATTCCTCCCCCACCCTCTTGTTTTGAAATATTATGTTTTGCATGAGCACGGTAAATTTTTTGATCAACTATTGATTTTGCTTGTGCTGCGTCTTTTTTACTTACAAACTTTATCTCCATTTCATCTGCTCCCGTAGTAATAATATTTATATGAGCAAAAAAAATTCCTCTTGCCAGTGTAAATCTAGCAACCTGAGTATATGAGATGGTCATTTCTCTAACAACAAACCACTTTCTTTTCTTATAAATTAAAAGATCATCATGAATATAAAGGTGAGGACTAAATAGCGTTTTATTAAATAATCTATTTCCTTTTAAAGTTACTAAAAGTGTAGACATTAAATCTCATCCTTGGTTTCTAAATCTGGGTTTTCAAGTTCAGAAACGTAGTCATCAGCTGGTGGTCTATTGTCTTTTTTCTTTCTCATGCCAATTGCATCAGCCACATCAGAAGGAAGTTCTTCGTGTTCTTCTTCAGCTGTATCATCTTGGCTATTAACCACTGTAGTTATATCTGTATTATTATCACCCATAACTTTTATATTAAATACTTTGGTTTAAATATCAAGTGATATAAAATGATTATATGAATAGTGAGTATGATGTGGTAATTCTAGGAAGCGGTCCTGCTGGTTTAACAGCAGCCTTATATTCCTCTAGAGCCTTTCTTAAAACACTAGTTATTGCAGGTAATTCTCCAGGAGGACAGCTAACAATAACTACAGAGGTAGAAAACTTTCCTGGATTTATAGAACCAATTCAAGGACCAGACCTTGTTTCTAACATGAGAAAACAAGCTGAAAAATATGGAGCAGAATTTGTAGAAGGGATTGCATTATCTGTTTCTGGTTCTTTTGAAGAAGGTTTTAAGATTAAGACTGAGGGTAATGAGTATGGCGGAAAAACAATAATTATTGCAACAGGTGCCTCAGCAAAGTGGTTAGGACTTGAATCAGAGCAGAGATTGAGAGGAAAAGGAGTATCAGCTTGTGCAACATGTGATGGGTTTTTCTTTAAAGACAAGGTAGTAGCTGTAGTAGGTGGCGGAGATGCTTCTATGGAAGAAGCAAGCTTTCTAACAAGATTCGCTACAAAAGTCTATTTAATAACAAGATCAAGTAAAGATAAGCTAAAGGCAAGTAAAATCATGCAAAAAGAAGCTCTTAGTAGTCCTAAAGTTGAGTTTGTACCAAATACTCAAGTAAAAGAAGTTTTAGGAGATAGCTCTGTGGAGGGCTTAAAAGTTATAAATACTGAAACCGGTGAAGACAAGGTTATGGATGATGTTAAAGGTCTATTTATTGCTATTGGGCATAAACCAGATACGGAGTTTTTGAAAGGTTTTATAGAATTAGATGAGAAGGAATACATTATTCGAAGGAAAGGTTCTCAGACATCTCTTGAGGGGGTGTTTGCTGGTGGAGATGTTCATGACTATACATATAGGCAAGCAGTAACGGCTGCAGGATATGGATGTGAGGCAGCTTTAGATGCTATTAAATTTCTTCAAAAGCACGGTGTCGAGGTAAAGCTTGGAGGTTACTAACTTGACTAAGAAAAAAGAAATTATTTTTTTAGTTATTCTTTTTGTTATTTCTACGTTTTTAAGATTTCAAAGATTAGGTTATTCAGACTACTATGGTGATGAGACAAAGACACTCTATCTAGACAAGACTGTTCCA
>JBHPFT010000001.1:0-96331 GCA_042571445.1 Patescibacteria group bacterium | reverse complement strand
CTAGTCCAAAAGCCTTTACCTACGTGCATTAGGGAAACCATAACTCCATCAAACCCAGACTCACATAAATCCACACACTCCTTTGTAACATCTTTTTCAAGTTCACAGTCGGAGTTTAAAAAGAATATATATTTATATTTAGCTTTCTTACCACCAAAATTCATTTGGGTACTTCTTTCTGGCCCTTTATTAAAAACCTTGTCTGTATATTTTCGAGCTATTTCTTTAGTATTATCGGTGGAGTTATTATCTACAACTATAATTTCTACATCGGAATACGTTTGCTCTAGAATTCTTTTAATTACCTTTTCCAGGTGCTTAGCAGAGTTTTTAGTGGGAATAACAAATGAAACAAGAGAGCTCATAATACACCCTTATCTTTGTACCATTCAATCGACCTTTTTACTCCCTCTCTCAAGGAGACTTTGGGACTGTAGCCTAACACCCTCCTTGCCTTTGAACAGTCGTAAACATTTACATCCTTACTCATCCAATCAGCTGCAGTTCTTGAAAATGGGGGATATATTCCAAATATCTTGCTTAAAAACTCAGAAATATAGCCCAGGTTTTTTCCTAACCAATAGGGAATATTCACTGAGGGTTTTTTCACACCAAGCTCCTCTGCAATAGTATTTAAAACCTTCTTTATTCTGTAAGACTGACCATCCGTTATATTAAAAACTTCTCCAATAATATTTTTCTTCTTTTCAGCTAATAAAATTGCGTCAACCACGTTGTCTACATACGTAAATTCCATCTTTGCTTTTCCGTTGTTAAAAAGAGGGAATAACCCCTGCTTTACAAACTTAAACATCACAAGCCTAACCATACATCGAGGGCCATACACTAAACTTGGTCTAATAACTACAACTGGAACCCTATGTTTGAAGTGATAATTAAGTGCAATCCACTCCCCTTCCCTTTTACTCATAGCATACTTCAAATCCTCATACTGAAACTCATCTTCTTTTAGAGGGTGGCCGTCAGGACTTAACCCTAAAACAGAAACTGTACTAACATGAACAAATCTTTTTAACTTCGTGTCCTTAAAAGTTTCGAGAATATTTTTTGTTCCAGAAACGTTCGTGTCATAATAGATCTTTGATAGTATCTTCATAGGTCTAGATATTCCAGCAAGATGAAATACTGTATCTACATCTTTTGTTATCCGTTTTAAAGTCTTTATATCAAAAAGATCCCCATAAACTATTTCTGCCCCCTTACTCCTAAGAATCTCCTCGTTTTCTACACTGATGGAATCTATGTGCCTTTTTAAGGCTAGCACTCTAACTTTTCTACCTTGATCTAACAATCTTTCAACAAGATGACTACCAATAAATCCTGTTCCTCCTGTCACCAAAACCACACTCATTGTTTCCATCCCTTTCTACTTAATTCCTGTTTTTTAAATATGCTAAGTACTCTTCCCCAACCGTACTCCCACAAAGTTATTTCGCAGGCTAGTGGATGGAAAAACCATGCAGGATCTGGCTTTTTCAGATATCCTTTTAAAGCCTGATACAAAAGGGGAACAACTGTAACACAAGAAAGAATAAACTTAACCATACCCCATGGCTCTTTCCCAAATATATCTTTGTCATACCACTTGTAGTATCTATCTTTGATTAGCCACTTATGAAACATAAAATCTCTAACTCTTCTTCTTTGTTTTTTTGCAAACTTAAAGATATCTGCTTCACAGAAAGTGTGAATAATTCCATTTTTAACTTTTATGAATGTCACTTCTTTTTTCTTTTGAAGATAAGAAGAAAGTATGTCTATATCAAAAAGGTAATCTCCATTTATATTCTTCTTTAAGAAATCAGCCCTAAAAACTGCCCCGTTGGCCCCGATAGTAGGAAGACCTCCATCTTCATTAAATTTAGCTAAAATATACTTCCCATAATCCTTTTCTTCTCTTTTAACTTCCGTCCATTTCCCTGTAAGTAGGTTAAAACGATCATAATTCCCTAAAAAATGTACAAACGGATCGTTCATTCCAATAAGGGCGCTGTACCTAGTTATGAAGCTATCTTTTTTCCTCCAAGTATACTTCCAGGGCTCACTTCCTAAGGCTTTGGGGTGTTTTAACAAAGGCTTAATCATTTGTTTAAACCAATTCTTCGTTGGTAAGACGTTGTCTGAGTCTATTAAACCTATAAAATCTCCTGTGGTGTTCTTAACCGCAACTACTTTTCCGGCTTCTGCTGTTTTTAACTTATTATGAAAAACCTTAGCGCCATACTTTTTAGCAAGTTCAATAGTTCCGTCCGTCGATCCACCATCTGCCACAATAATCTCTACTCTACTTTTTGGGTAGTCTTGTCTGGTAATAGAGTCAAGACATGCCTTTAACACCTTTATAGAATTTAGAGTGGGCATAGCTATTGATATCTTTGGTAGCATTAATAAACATTTTACTACACAAATAGCCACTTTTAATCTATAGTACGTCTATGCTTGTGGAAAAGTTTGCCAAACCCTACATCGTTCTTCTTTTCTTTTTAAATTTCATGGTACTAACAATATCTCCTAGCAACAGTGGTTACTTGATATCGCTCATAGGATCCTTCCTTTTCCTATTAGTAGTTTTCTTAATGTCTGAAAGACTCAAAGAATCCGATTTAACAACTCTACTATCACTTTTAGTAAGTTTAGTAGTACTCATAACCGTATTTGTGCACTTTAAAGTCAATCCGGACTCATACCCCAATGACCAATCAACGTACAACACCATGGGAAAGATAATAAGCAAGTACTTTGAGTATGGAAAGTTTCCAAAACCGACTCCAGAACCAATTAAGATATTTAATATAATAATTGGGGAAAGAAGCATTGAACCAAGTGCTTACAGGCCAGTAGGGTATCCTCTATTCATTGCTCTCATATACTTAATTACAGGTACTAACAGCTATATTTTTGTACTTATCTCGCAATATTTGCTCCACTTAATCTCAATACTTCTATTTTTTAATATTTCAAAAAGGGTGGTAGGAGAAAAGCTATCGTCACTTGCAGTTATCCTATACACATTAAACGCCCCTCTTATATTTGTGAGCAACTCCTTTCTATCCGAGTCCCTCGCTCAGTTTCTCCTTCTGGTAATAATCTACTCAACACTCATGTCTTTAAAAAAAGAAGAGAGAAGTTTTCCAATTTTGGGTGGAATTTGTGGTGGCTTATTAGTACTTGTGAGACCAATCTATATCGTTTACATACCACTACTTTTTATACTAGCTGGTTATGAGTCTGTCAGAAACAAAAAACTTAATAAGAAAATTACCACAATCGCAATAACCAGCTTTTTAGTCTGTACCTCCTGGATAGTTAGAAATAGTTTATTGGCAGGTCAGTTTACCTCTATAGCCACAAATGGAGGTATTAATATGCTTCTCGGGAATAATGATTCGATACAAAGTGGAAGAGCGATAATCTCCCCCGATGCAAAAATAGAGGAGATTATTGGTGATAAGAATTTAATGAAAGAGAGAAGAGTAAGTATAGAATCAAGCCTTGATAAAGCTTTAAGAAAAGGTGCAATAGAGTGGATACTAGAACACCCCGTACTATTTATGAGACTGGCCATAGATAAAGTTCAACATCTTCTTATTCCGCATAGAGGCCTATTTGATAATCTGGAACATTTTAATAACCCAAGGATAGACAAGTTTTATCTCCTACTGAGTTATCAAGGTGTTTACTTCTGGTTACTACTTTTCTTAGTTTCCACATCGGTATTCTCAAAGAAAGGACTTCCAATCCTTATAACGTCAATACCGTATGTAGGAATGGTATTTCTAAGCTTTGCTACAACAAGATTTCAATTACCTCTATATATACCTGCCTCTCTTTTAGGTGCTTTAGGAATAGAAAATCTAAAAAATATTAAAAAGACCAATAAAGCTGTACTAGTAACTGGATTAGCTTTACTTCTTATCCACTTCTCAAGGTGGAAAGAAACTCTTTTTGAACCCTTTAGAGACTATAAATACAGAAGTAGTATTGTGAGCGCAGCAGCCCAAACCACTGATAGCGATACTCTAGTTCTAGTAGAAACATCCCAAGGGAAAGGTGAAAGTAAGTATATAATCAAAATCTTTGATGAAAGTATCTATATAAAAGCTAATTTAGAGTATATGAGGTTGACTTTAGATGCGGAAGGTTTAAAAGAGCTACTTAAATCAAAAAGAGTAATAACATTTGATCTAGATATTCTAGATTATCTCGAAACAGAGTTTGTAAATAACTTCGCCTTAATATACTCAGGAAAAAAGGGTGAGCTGCCATACTTTGAAATAGCGTATAAGAAAAATTTGAATGCTCTAAATGCAAAACTACTATCTGCAAACGTATTTTCCGATCTAAAGGATAAACCAAAACTTGTTTTTAACAGCGCCTTAGATGCTAATACTAGATATCTCTTTTTAAACATAACTTTAACAAAGGGATCTAGTATCACAGTGGTCGGAAAAGAAGAGATAAAGCTAAAAATTAGACCTCGGATGAAAAAAACTATGGATCTAGACGTTTTAATCCCACAAGAATCTCTTGGACTAGGAGCAAAGATATTTATTGAAAATAACTCTGTAGTAAATGATCCTGATAATATGTCAATGTATAGAGATAACAGATATATGTGGGGACCAACTCAAGTTAGAATAAACCAGCTATCGATTATTTATTAGACTTTTTCAGATGACCAAGCATACTCTTAACGGCATCTATCCAAAACTTCGGGTGCCACCAATTAACTCCCTCTTGCTCTTTATCAAAATCTAAAAGATGGGCAAGAAGTCTTCGAGCTGCCATGAAAAACCACCTAATATCTTCTTTTGTTCTAATTGCCTTTATTTTTCTCCACAAATACTGAGGACTAAAGAAAGATGAGTAAAGAGACTGTGTGAGTTCTAAAAGCCTCTCATTACTAAAAGGTACTTTCATAACAGGATGTCTCATATCAAACTTCTCATAATCTTTTGGATCTACTTGGAACCAATCATTTTCCTGACATTGTTTGTATAATGGGGAACCTGGATAAGGAATAACGATAGTTGCTTGCATTGTATCTACGTAGCCCTTTTTAAATAGTTCTTTTGATACATTAATGGTATTTTGGGCCATTTCCTCAGTTTCCCAAGGATACCCAAGCATTATAGTTACGTGGGGCTCAAGACCCGCTTCTTTAGCATTTTTAAGATTGGGCTCAATCTCTTCAACCCTGAGTCCTTTATCTAGTTTATCTAGAGTTTCTTGGTTTCCTGACTCAAGTCCATAAAGAATAAATCTAAAGTTAGCTTCTGCCATTAAATCGTAATACTCACGTGTTAAAGCATTTATTCTCATATTGCAGCTGTAAACAACTTTCTTGTTATAACCAGAATCAATTAACATCTCACAAAACTTCTTAAGAGGGGGACCAACAAATAGGGTTCCTGCATCATCAAATATCTCTTTCACACCGTAGTTATCTACGACATGTTTAACCTCAGCAAAGAGTCTTTCTGGAGAAAACCTTCTATATTTTCCTGGGGGATACAA
Source organism: Patescibacteria group bacterium (assembly GCA_042571445.1). GTDB lineage: Bacteria > Patescibacteriota > WWE3 > UBA101185 > UBA10185 > JAHIRX01. The sequence continues at coordinate 90,793 of JBHPFT010000001.1, read as the reverse complement.
AACATGATCCCAAATACAAAAAGTGCATCTATTCCACCAACAATCTCTTCCAGAATACATGTATGTTGCTGGTTTAAACTTATAATTACCGTTTGCATACGCATAAAGCTTCCATTTGGTTAAATCTCTGTCAACAAAAGGTAAATCATCAAGATTATGATGCAAATCCATTCCCCCCGTACACCAGTACCTTCCCTTCTTTTCAAATCCCTTAGATTCTTTTCTACTCCATACTCCACCTGGAAAAGTATTTCCTTTAGTTAAAGCATCTAGTAGATCTGAGAAAACAAAGTCATAGTCTCCCCCAGTAATAATATAGTCTACTTTGCAGTTATCCAGTGTTTCCACAGGATCATATGTAACATGGTCACCAGATAAAACCACTATCGTCTCCGGGCATCTTTTCTTAATATCATCAACTTTTTTCCAAAACTTCTTAACTATTGGAGCCTTCACCTCAATCAGAATAAAGTCTGGTTCTAAAGTTACTAGTTCCCCCACCCACTTGTTATACTTTTTACCTTCTGCGATACCGTCCATCCAATAAACATCATACCCTCGTTTCTTAGCTAAGGATGCAGCATATGCAGGAACCATGGGATAAATAAATGTTGGAGCATTAAAATATTGAAACTGCCTATTCTGAGACAAAAGAGGCACACCTTTTTTAGACTCAACAGGTGGATATCCAACTACTACTTTAACTTTCTTTTTAGGCATGATTTAAAGAATATCACAAATCTGGATAAAGCTGATTTCCATCTAAATCCTCAACAATAATTGCAGTTGTAGGACAGGTTTTGGCTCCCTCTATTATTTTCTCTGCCTCGTCCCATGTTCCTTTCTTGCAGTAAGCGATTCCGTCATCGTCCAATTCGAAGGTGTTTGGAGCTCTAACAATACATGTAGCTGCACTAATACATTTGTGAGTTAATATTTTAATTATTACCTCAGAGTCCTTATTTTTATATATTACTTCAGACATTTATCCTTCTAGATACTTTCCGGTCTTATAGTCTACTTTTTTTGGTGTAAGCTTGGGCTTTTTAATAAGACCTATTAGAAAGTTTACACCATACACAACATGTGTCCAAAATATACCTATCATAAAATATATTAGAGCTTTAAAACTTAATTCCGATAGAAAAACATTTATACTTTCGATAAGAAGCAATACTAGGTAAGCTGCAAGAACACAGAAGTACACTACCCAAAGTTTGGGAATAAATATTGATGCAACAGGACCCAGGACTAACCCAAGAACAAAGAGAAGGGGAACAAAGTATGAAGGAACTCTTGAAGTCTCTGGAAAAATCTTTGCAAACTGTCCCCTGTGTCTTCCATATCTAGAAACTTGTTTTAGGTGAGGTAGTAAGAGTTCTCTTCGATGGTGGTAGACAATAGGTGAGGGATCATAAGGAAAACCTCTGCCACCATGTAAATTTACAAGGTCGAGGCAAAGTTTTGTGTCTTCTCCTGGCCAAAATTCTGTCGAAAAACCACCTATCTTATTAAAGGCTTTCTTTCTAACAAAAAGATTAACTGAAGGATAATCTTTAACTAATCTTTCCTGCCTTGGTCTATATCTATATGTAGTTCCCCCACTTGCAAGCCAAGATTCAAATACCCTGCCTCCAAGTCTTTCTAGTAAGCCTACTTCCTTTGGTGTTGCTGCAGGTCCTCCTAGGGCATATACACTCCTATCTTTAAATATCTCGTAAGCCCTGTCCAACCAGTCATCTTCAGGAAAAGCGTCATCGTCCATAAAAACTAATATCTCACCTTTTGCTTTTTTTGCACCAAGATTTCTCTTTGGACTCGGAGTAGGATCTTTTGAGGACATAGTTTTTACCCTTCTATCTCTAAAAGTATTCCTTTCTGATCTATCAGAAATTATTATTACCTCAAAATTTTGGTAGTTTAGATTCAAAATATGTGGAATACTTTCCTTCACGTAGTTATTTATCTTCCTGACGGGAATGATGATACTAAATTTAATATCCTCCTTACCTCTAATATCAGCCTTTATATCTAGCTCTTTTCTGTACAACCATCTATCCCTATTCTCGTCACGATAATATCTGAGAATTTTTAATCTATAAAATACAGCAAGAGTATCAATAATCATTCGCTGAATATTCTTATCAAAAAGTACCTTTCCAGTAAACGATGTTTTATTTTCCTCCCAGTTTACATCTACAGGAGCCTCATAAATCTTTCCAAAACCCAAATGTTTAGCTACAGCAAGCATTTCAATGTCTGTTGCAAATCTTTTAACCAAAAGTCTCGGTAAAATCTTTTCTAAAACTTCCCTCCTAAAAACTTTCATGCCTCTTTGAGTGTCTTTAACCTTAAGACCAAAAAGTATTCTTACAAGAGTGTGATAGCCAGCACTATATATTTTCCTGATTAGAGGATAGTTACTCTTTGAAGCGGGATGTCTGCTGCTACCTATCACTACATCAGCCCCATACCACTCCATATGCTCTAAAAGCATACTTATTCCATTAGGATCAATATCCATCCCAGCATCAAGGAAACACACGTAGTCACCTACCGATCTTGCAGTACCATATCTTAAGGCGTACCCCTTACCCCTATTTGTTTTATATCTGAAAACCTTTATCTTTTTCTTTCTAATGGGTTTCAGTCTCTCAAAAGTCTTGTCAACCATCCCATCCACAACAACAATAATCTCAAAATTCCATCTAGTCTGGGACATCGTATCATAGATATTTAGAATATCTTTTCTAATGGTCTTTTCTTGTTTGTAGGCAGGAATTATTATAGAAACTAACTTCTTTTTCTTATTTTTCCTTGGCATCAACTAATATTTTGGGCAGTGTAAACGCTAAAAGGGCGATTAGGGCTATTATACATACAAAAATATTGATTTTAATAACTTGAAATATTGTTGAGTGAAAGAATGTAATTAATAAAAACTGTGTAAGTACAAGGGGAATGAGAATCATATAAACTTTCCTTTTATCTATAGCTAAACTAAACATGGTTAGAAAATAAACAAAAACATAAAGTCCAATAAATATTGAGAAGAAAGGAAGGTAAGAAATAGAATCCAAGAATCTTTCTCCAAAAAAGAGGTTAGTAATGAAACCAGGAAGTAGTGCAAAGACGGTCACGGCAGATAGTACTATTATGATCTGAAGAGTAAACAGATTTCTAAAGATCTTTCTATATTCCTGACCTTTTGAGTGTAGCGCTGAAATTCTTGGATACATAACTATGGTAACTGCCCCTGCTCCAAATAATATTATCTTTCCAAGAGTAACTGTTCCTGCATAATATCCAGCTGTAATCTCATCAAAATACTTTTTTATTAATATCACATCTACGTTATTCATGGCCATCATACAAAAGTGTATTAAAAGAACAGGTAGACTTAATGACAAGAGCTTTTTGAACTCACCCGAAAGAGAAATACTTTTGTCTACTTTACTAAAATTACTTTTTAAGAATAGAAAACCTATCAAAAACGACAAAAGTATAGCTATAGACATACCACTAAAAACCCCAGTCAAACCAAAACTTAAAGCCACTAAAATAGCTGGAATAATAAATCTATTTATATTGATAACAATCAAGTAAATTGCAAACATGGTAAACTTCTGAAGACCTTGAAGATATGAGTGGGGCAAAAGTCCCACAAATCCAAGTCCCATTAATATCCCATAAACTGATATTGCTCCAGTATTTGATATCTGAAGTTGATCTGAGATAACAAACCTAAATGCAAAAACTCCTAAGAAAATGGAAAACCCAACTAAAATAGCAAGTTGTCCCAGTCTAGAAAAAAGGTAGGTGATTCTATCTTTGTCTTTTTGGGGATCCATCTCAGAAACTGTTTTTACCAAAGACGTACTAAACACTGTCGCTGGAACATTTATTAAGTAATACAAAGATAAAAGGGCACTAAAAGCTCCAAAATCAGAAACTGTGAGATTTCTACCAAGGTATAGTTGTAAAAAATAGCTAAAGATTGAAGCTATAATACTCCCCACCCCTACAACTACAGTGTTATATAGATCTGTATTTTGTTTTAACTTTGTTAGTAAAGTTCTCACCGATAAATCCTTTTATAAACGTTGTACAAGTCTACTCCGTCCTTTTTAATAGAGCCGAGATACTCTATCTCAAATCTATCCTCAAAGCTACTACTATCTTGCCAAACAGGGTAAATAAAATACTTTGCATGTTTAGCAAAAGCTGTTAAATCTTTAATGGCTGGCCAAATATTTTTCTCTCTAAGAAAGGGCCAAATTTGAGTATAATACTTTTCTGGTAACCCTACCACTAAAACCCTCTCAACTCTTTCTGAACCAATCAGAGCTTCGAGAGAAGTGTCAGAAGAAGGTTTCTCCCAGTTTTCATCTTCACGTATCTCTTCAAAGTAGGAAACGATCTCAGAAGTACCAATCATCCATTTTGGTTCTAAGACTTTTATCCCAGTCTCTAGTCCTCCAAAAAGTGGATTGTGATACGAAAGATAATCTGGATGGATACTAATAGCAGTGAGAATAGGAGTAACTATTATAAATACAAGTAAAAACTTCCTACCCTTCTTCAGTCTCCCTAAAACCCAATAGTAAAACATAGTAGAAACAAGTGAAAAAGACATTAAAGCTGGGAGAATATATCTATCTAGTTTTTTTGATGGGATTGTAAGTTGTAGGAAATAGAAAAATGAATATATTAGTAAAAACTTCACAAATCTTTTCTTTTTTTCATCAAAGCCCTTTAAAAAAGCAAGTGTTCCTAAAAGACCTGGAAGTAAAAACACAAAAGATTTTAGAGCCAAAACCACCGGATAAAAAGTTGGGCCTGGATTCTTAACCAGTTTGCTAAAATAAACTTGAATGTGTTCTCTTTCTACGCCTATCACTGCAATACCTCTATAAAGTTCTAAAATTACATCAAGAGGTGTAACCCAAAGTGCCGGCCATAAAGCTACAAAGATTAAAAGAGAAATTCCAAACCATTTTAAAACAATTAAAATTGTAGATTTAAAACTATTCCACACATCATCTTTACTATAAGTATTTAAAAATACTACAAGAAGAGTGAAAGGTAAAAGGTAAATAGAAGAAGTTTTGGTTAGAAATGAAAAACCTGCAAAAATTGCAGACACTACTAACCTTTTTCTAAAAGTGGTATCAAAAAGATAGTAAAAAAGCCATAAGACACTTGCTAACATAAATGTAGAAACTAGCCCCTCCAAGTGAAAAACCCGTGTTAAAGCTAAATAAAAGGGTTCAAACGAAAGTAGAAAAGTAGATAGAGTAGCAAATTGTAAACCAAACAAACTTCGCAGAACATAGAAACAAAAAGCCAGTGAGGTCCCAATAACTGTGACTACTAGCAATTTTTGGATGAAGTGAAGTTCAAATATATTTAGTAGTTCTTCACCTGGGTCATTAAGAATAACTTTATGATAGAAATTTTGAATCTTAACTCCAGCTGACCCTACCCACATTAAAGTTACACCAGGATGATACTTTTGATATGTTTTCTCAAAATCCAGAGTAAAGACCCCTGTATTAAAATCGTAAGTTCTAGTCTTCCACTTCCAAGCATCTGTGTTGAAAATGTCTCTTCCCAGATTAGGAACTCTAATCAAAACAAAAAAGAATACAGCTAATATTTCATATTTAAATCTCTTAATTAGTTTCATATCTATACACCTTTATCTCAGGACCCAGCCTAAGTTTGTTTCCAATATAATGTTCCTCACTTAAATTCTCTGGAACACTTATCTCGTTTGGGTTAATTATTATCACCATTGCCCTTTCCAACTCTCCCATGTACGAAAGACCCTTGTATTTCGGTGCTCCAAGATGATTAATTACATCCTCTGCCTTCCTGTCGTTATATATTATTGGCTCACCGGGCTCTAAACTAGATACTAACCACTCTTTTAGATCGTTTCTTGTGTCTCCTCTAATAAATGTATAGGTATTTTTGATAGAAAAGATCATTGGAGCAACCACCATCAACACTGAAAGATACAACCCCAGTTTTTTGTTCTTAAAAAAGTTTGAAAGAGACAAAACAAAGTGACCAAACACCACTGCTATGAATGGGTAAGAAATCATATAGTAGTGAGATCTACTCTTTTCAAAGCCCGAGATATACCAAATATATAAAAGTGGAGGAATTAGAAAGAGTAAGAGAGAAAAATACTCCTCAGTCACCTTCTTTTTAATAATCTTTAAAACAACAACTATCCAACAAGCAACAAACAAAGCCAACACTGTGTAACCTAGATCATCTGGAAGTTTTGTTTCCAAATCCGAAAAGAATTTAATTATATGTTCTGGAAAACTAACTGATCCAACATTTTTAAACTGCCACAAAGCTCCTTTTGGCCCATCTGTTCGAGTAAATGTAGCAAAGTCCAATACAGAATACGGCGTACCTAAAATAAATCCAGCGATGGAAACTATCCCAGAAATTACAATTCGTTGTATCTCCCTCCACTCAATTATGGGCTTTTTATTTTGTATTTTTCTTAGAATGTAAGCAAGGGGTATTACTAAGGCAGAGAGTCCTCCATTATATTTTGTGGATGCAGATAATCCTACAAAAAGACCCGCTAAAATATAATCAATTAATTTTCCTTCTTTGTATATTTTTACTCCAAAGTACATTGCCCACGAAAGCATAAATACCATAGGGGCATCAGACAAAGAATAGTGTGAATGCCAAATATGAAAAGGTAAACATGCAAACCCTAAAGCAGAAACAATAGCCACCTTCTTACTAAATAACTTCTTTGCTGATAAATATACTGGAATAGTTGTGAGAGCTCCTAAAATTGCAGTAAAACACCTAGTTAGAAGATAAAAAATTACCGACTCATCCCACAAAATTGGAATTATTTCTCTTAAACCTAAGCTTCCTGCAATATTTCTTACCCTAGCAAAGATCATATATAAGAAGTAGTTAAGGTAAATGTATAGATGTGGCCAGTCGAAGTGCCCTGGATTAGGATAAAATCTCACTCCAAGAGCTGACCTAACAATAGTTGGCTCATCTGGATGAAAAATGAAGGGAAATCCATGCTTTATACCCATCAAACGAAAAAGAAGTGCTATAAAAACTATTAGAGCTAGTATATTAATTTTCTTTTTTGACATAGATCCTCCAATACTCAAGTCCATTAATCCATAAAGATGAATCTTTCTCAAAGGTGTTATCACTTTGAAGTACCTTCTCAGGAATTTCCTCGTTAACTCCTAATACTAATAGATCATAATCACTGGTACCAGATACTCTAACATCAAATACTTTTGAGTTAGAGTAGGTAGACTTCATAGGTTTAGTATCTATAAACCCAAGTTTTATCTCTTCTCCATACTTTTCAATAATATGATACTTCAAATCATAAGTTCCAACTCCAAAAGGTTTTTGAGCAATAACGCTATTTGCACGTTCCGCACTTCCAAATACTGGACTTGTATATGTAAAGTAGTATGGAAAGAGTTTTATTAAAGGAAAAATCCAAAAAATAGCTACTGAAACTCCTGACAATACTAAGAAAATAGTCTTATTTTTAAGCCTATTAAAAACCTTACTAAACCCTATTGCTGCAACATATGCTAGAAATGGATAAACAACTAACATATATCTATCTATCTTTTTAGAGGGAAGTGTCATTACACCGATGTACCCAAGATAAAAAATACCTAGAAATACAGTTAAGTTGTGTAACTTCTCTTTTGTGCTCCTAAATAACTTCTTGAAACTATCTAAAGATACTACCTTAAACAGAATTACTCCAATTAACACAAGGGGGGAAACCTTCATGAGTAAAACCAGGGGATAAAAAAACACTCCAGCGTTTCTTGTGTATTCTCCAAAAAGAATCTGTCCGTGACCTTTTCTTATACCTACTCTTTCTCCTTCTCTAAATATTTCTCCTAAAAAGTAGATTGGATCTTTCCAAAGTGCTGGGAACAAAAAAAAGGTAAAAACAAAAAAAGCTAGTAAAACAACTCCAAGATATTTCTTTTCCATTTTTGTAACTAACATATAAATTAGAACGTAAACTACTCCACCAATAGCAATGCTTTTAGTTAAAAATGCTAAAGCCAGAAATAATCCAGATAGAACACTCACTTTTATACTAGATTCCCTTAAATTAATGAATGAATAGAGAAGTCCAATAAACAATATTAGGGTTACTAGTATATCCATGTGGTAAAGTCGTGAGTTTCCCACAACGAATGGTTCAAAAGTGAATAAACTTAGCGTTAAAAAGGCTCTTTCAAACCCAATAATCTTATCTAAAAGACATAAAACAATAAACGAAAGAATAAGCTGGGAAACTACAACAGATATTTTGGCCACAGTATCAAATACTTGAAAATTTCTAACATCGTAGTGCGGTGTATTAGTAACTTGCTTATATATTTCAATAGGTATTCCACTAATCCACATTAGAGTAACTCCGGGATGATAGTGTTGATATGTTTTTTTAAAATCAAATGTCTTTAAACCTACTACAAACTGTTGAGATCTGTAATGCCAATTAACTCCATCTGGATTTATTACATCTTTTGCAAGCCTTGGAATACGAGTCCCAAGAAAGGCCAGGATAAAAAGACCTATCAAAAGGGTTTTTGTTCTTTTTTTCATTTCTTCCTGGATAACTTTATTTTAGATCTAATGTACAAAACATCACTTTTCTTAATAAATCCTGAGATAAAAAAGGACCAGCCTAATAAAAATGCGAAAGGAACAAATGCAAATCCTTTAACAACAACGTTTTCGACTACACATAACCAAGCAATACTAAATGCCTGGATCAAAACCATAGTGTGATCAGTATGGAAAAACACAGACATAAGTTTCTTTTTTATAATCATATTCATGGCAAAAAATGAAACAATACCACCAAAAGCCATTCCCCAAGCTACAGCAGGGAGTAACTCCATAAATTTAAAAGTTACTCCAAAAAATGCCCCTGATCCAATAATTAAAAGGCCATAACTAAGAACCATAGATTTAGAAAGTTTTGCAGGAATCATCACAGAAGAATTAAAGATGTTTATAAATGAGTACATCATAAAAGCTAACACCATAGGAGCAATTAAAGGCAAGGACGCATCGTACTTATCACTTCCCACTAAAACTCTTATTGCAATAGGTGCAAAATATGAGGCAAAAGCACCAATGAATACAATAAGGGAGAATACCTTGTTAAAGTTTTCTGAAAAAGTCATCCTAAACTCCTTTATATCTTTCGAGTACTTCTCAGATAAAACAGGCAGGTTAACTGCTGTTACAGAATCTGATATATTCATGAGTTTTTTAGCATACAAGAGTGCAAAAGCATATATAGCTACAACTTCTGGTGAATTAGAAAGACCTAAGAAATTACTTCCGAGCTTTTCCCAGTTAGTATAAATGATTTTTACTACATATATAGCGATACTGATGGAAAATATCTCCTTGAGAAGTACTATAAACTCTTTCCTATTAGGGAACACAAACTTACCTTTAAATGGTCTAAAAGCAACAACAGATAAAGCTATAGAAGAAATAATATTAAAGGCTAAAAATGCATAGAAAAATCCACTAACTTTAAAGAAATACACAAGAGGAATATATAAACCAACACTTACACCCGCTATAGCTACTTGATAAATAAATAACTCTTTGAATCTCTTTGTTCCTGAAATTACGGAGTTAAGAATACTTTGGATACCTTGAAATATAAGAGAAACTGCATAAACCCTGAGTGGAAATATTAGATCAGAATTCTTATATAGATTAAGTGCAATGTGTTTAGAAAGAAAGAAAAGACCTACCGCTAATGGTAGGGTTACACAATATCTAACAAAAGCAGAGGTTACAAATATCTTAGTGATCTGCTTTTTATCCTTTGCTGAAGAGATTTCCCTTGTACTAGCTGATGCAAGTCCTAGGTGTTGATAAATACCAAGTGCTCCTCCAATAGACACTGCAAGCTGAACAAGCCCCCATTCACCTACGCTTAAAATTCGAATGATAACAAAGGTCTGGACCAAGCCAAGAGCCATTGCCAACATTCTTGAAGTGAAACTCACTACTTGCCATTTAACTAAGTCTCTCATACTTAAATGTTACCCTAATTTACCTCAATATCAGAAAGGTACACGCTTCTGATCTTTACTTTATTACTCATACTAATAAATGCTCTGTATGTTCCAGGTTTTAAATACTTTGGAAACGCAATATCAATGTCTTCAATATAGTAACGGCTTTTGGTCCAAGACTCTGGTCTGGTTATGGCAAAAGAGGGTAGATTTGCAGCCTGATACACCTCTCCAGTTTCAGAATTTACATATGTCATATACAAAACATATCCATCAAGCGACTCATTTGTTCTTTTTCCATAAACTATCCTAGCTCGTGAGAGAGTTCCCCTTGAGATCTCTCTTGGAATATTAAAATCAACAACATTTAGGTTTGAGTAAATTTCATAATCATACTTCTCAGGATAAAGGTATCTCTCTTGAAGTGGTAAAATCTCTTCTTTTTCATATGAGCCTACTCTTTCAAACAGGAAAAGGTTCCCACACCCTGTCATCAACTTATAATTCTCACTTTTTATTAAATCCCCAACAACATCTCTTACAATGTTTGTATCTAAGTCTAGGATAGTAAGAATCTTTCTAGAAAAGACGTCAACGATTACGTAATCTGCACTATTCCACAAAGCAGGAAAGATAGCGTAAGTTTCTCTCATACTCAAGTGTGCTCCTAAAAAGTCTGGGCCAGAAACCGAAGCACCGTCTGGAATCGTATTTACCATAGCTTGTGCACACAAAATATCTTTATTTTCTAAGTCAGAGATCTTAACAACTCCACCAATCTTTAAATCCTCCTTAAGTGGGTCTTTCTCATAATCTGCAAGTACTCTTTTTCTAATAGCCTGTTCTAACCATAGGTAAATAGGGCTATTGTACTTAAAGGCCGTAATAACGCAGGATACTAGCACCGCTGTGGGTAAGACTATCTTAATCCATTTACTTATCTTATTAAGATTTTTACTGAAAAAGGAGATCGTAAAAATAGTGGAAATAAACAAAACTGGAATAATCATTGATATTCTATGGTTTTCTATCTCAGCTGTACCAATTCCCCCTGCTGAAGTTAAATAGTTTATTGCCATATCAGGAACAGCCATCATAAAGGTTCCTGGGTGAAGAAGAGGTAAAAAAAGTACAGGAGTGAAGGTTCTTTGAAGATTTTCTGGCCTTTCTCCTCCAAAAATGACTTTTATTGCCTTTCTATGGTCTAACAACACATTTACAACAACATCAGAGTATGAGTCTCCAAACGCGTCATATCTACTCAAAAAATAGTTTGGCAAAGCTACATCTCTATTTGGATCTACTTCCACACCTATAGACTTAGAAAATTTCTCGTATCCTGCAACTCTGTGATGTGCAAATCTTGGAATAATTACAAAAAAAGCCACAACAAACCAAATTAAACTCACACCCATCATCTGAATACTTATCTTTTTAGCTTTTTCACCCTTCCTACAAAGAAAAATAAATAAACCGTGCATAAAAATATATAGAGGAATTTGCTCTTTTCCCGACATTGTCAAAACAAGGAGTATCCAAAAGATAGTAAGATTCTTTTTTGAGAAGTTTTGAGTCTTGTGCATTAATTCAAAAATGTAAAATGCTCCTAGAAAAAAGGGAATTACAACGGATACTCCATGAAAACCCGTTTGAGAATTGATATACCCAATAGCTGGGTAGAAAAGAAAAGCGATGCCAAGGATACCTGCTGCAAACCTAGATTCTAGCTCAAGTAAAGCTACCTTATAAACAATAAGAGAAGAAAAAACTATTAATACCATCTGAGAAAAGACCAAAGTTAAAGGGTGTTGGAAAACTGCGAATACTGGCACAAACAAAAGCAATATTGGATCAACATGACTCATCGCCCAACGCGGTAGATTTGCTCCAAAGTAGTCAGTGAGATAGAGTAGTCTTCCATGAAGGGTGTTCCAAACCATCTGAGTCATATTTCCAAGGTCAAACTTTCCAAAATCAAAATTATTATATCTAAATACGTTTATTCTAAGACCAACAGCAAGATTAATAAAAATGACACCAAAAAGAATAATTAAAAAGATGTTTTGCTTAACAAACTTTACTATTTTCATAAGTTACTTCTTAAAGAATCTGTACTTGATTAAAGTATACAAAGCTGAAAAACCATCTCTCCAGGTAATTTTTTTGCCTTCATCAAAACCTCTACCTTTATATGAAATAGGTACCTCTCTTATCTTAAGTCCTGCCTTTAGTATTTTCGCTGTAATTTCTGGTTCAAAGTCAAACCTTTTGGCTTCTATCTTCACATTTCTTATGAAGTCTCCAGGCATAAGTTTATAACAAGTTTCCATGTCAGTAAGCGCTACTCCAAACAAAAAATTTGCTATTAAAGTTAATAATTTATTACCGAAGTAATGAAGTCCAGACATATCTTCAGACTTACCTTTGAATCTAGATCCATAAACTACATCTACGTTTTTTTCTTCTAATACTTTTAATAATTTCTTGTAATCCTGAGGGTCGTATTCCAAATCTGCATCTTGAATAATTACGTAATCACCAGTAGTGTGCTCAAATCCCATTCTAAGACTATCTCCTTTTCCAGCATTTTTATCTTTATAAATAACTTTTATATCAAAATACTTTTCTTTTAAGTTCTTTAAGATTTCAACAGAGCCGTCTGTAGACCCGTCATCTACCATTACTATTTCCTTATTAATACCCTCAACGCCCCTGACCAAATCAACAATCTGCTCAAGTGTATCCTTCTCATTATAAACAGGTATAACTATCGATAACTTCATCTAAAACCTCCTCTAAATTCATAAACTCTGGCATAAAAATGCCTACTCCCGATATTATACCTAAAATCTTTAACTAACTTTAGGTAACTTTTTCTTTCAATCTCTGGGTTCACAGAAACACTGTCTTCATTTGTAACAAGTAGGTGAGTTATCTTATGATCTGTAAGTTTTCCATATCCTACTGATTCATCAGAGTGCAAAGAGTAGAAAAATCCAGAAATATCAGAAGATGGACTGGCGTTATTAATATACCAATCAGAAATACTCGTCACATCATTAAATCCAATATTTCCCTTAATGTTTCTTCTTGCATAAATGGAAGCTGCTTTAACAGCAGTGTAAATATCCTTATGTAAATAGATTGTGGCAAGAGACCATACAGTACATGAGATTAGAGATAGATAGATAAAAACAAAATACTTTCTTTTATACATAAAAAACACCATCACGAGCTGTAGAACAACAAGAAAAGCAAATACTTTTGTGTTAAGAATCATAAACTGAAGTCTTAGAAAGTACTGACTACTAACATAAAAACCTAATAGAAAACCTAGGAGTGTGTAGTCTTTAAAACTAAGCACCTTTGCTGAACTTGTAAGCTTTTCAAAGGAAAGCATAAAAAGTACTACTAAGAAAGGTATTATTGGGACGAAAAGTCTGGGAATGGCTGCTGGCCACAAAAGAATTAAAACACTCTCAATAACAAGAAATGTTAGGATTCCCACATTCTTTTTAAGAAAATCTATGACCACATTAGATTTTTTAAACAAGAAGAAAAATCCATAAACGAATCCAAATATATATATTAAAGAAACAAAATAGACCCAAATCATTTTAGTATCGTAGACTCTTCTTTGTGGTTCAGAGAAATATTGAGAGGTTAGGGGATTACGAAACGCAAGATATGGAAGTACTGATAAGAACGTCGTTAAACCTAGAATAATAAGATTTTTAGACCTAGATCTAAGCAGTTTCAAAACCTTTTTGAGCTTAAAATCTACCTCTGCACCTAAAAACGTGACTCCAACGAATATAGAGGTAAACAAAATGTATCCTTCATATCTAGTGAGTATGGAAAGGCCTGACAAAAGACCTAAAACTACTACTTTTCGTGTGTCTAACTTCTTTTCCCACTTTTTGATTAAGAAAAAAGAAGTCAGAACCAAAAGGGCAAAAAGAGTGTCTGCGTATACTCTTAACGACCAATATAAAAGTACGGGGTTTAGAACAAATAATAATAGACAAATGTTTTTAATTTTTTCTTTTTTAAAAATTAAATCAGTAAATTTATCAAAAACATAAAATACTCCTAGACTGATAATAAGCATCACTCCCCTACCCCAAACTACCTGATCAACACACGATGGTCTGATTGCCAAAATAAGAGAAAATAATGGAGGTCTTTTCTCATCTATTGGGTAAGAAAAACTATCTCTAATAAACTCCGACCCCCTTAAAATCCTGTAGGTATCACCCCACTCTGCAGTATTCACATTCATTAAGAAAAAATGAAGAATTATAAATAAGAGATATATGTATATTTTTTTAGACCAAGTAATTTTTAATGGCAAAATCATAAACTTTCTCTACTCCTTCAGCACGCTTTAGCCAGGAGTAATTTATTGTAACTTTATCTATATCAACGCGGGGATTACTATTAAGAATTCTTCGAATTTCTTGAGCGATACTTTGTGGTTTTTTATCTTTTAGATAGAAAAGACCATCTATATCCTCAGAAAGCTTAAAACCTGAAACTAAACAAGGTACCCCACAACTAAGTCCTTGCATAACAACCTTTGGCAACCCTTCCCATGAAGAGGGCAAAACAAAAATATCTGAAACCTGGTATGAAATTGGGGTCTGGGGATATGGTGTGTATCCAACCTGAATTACTCTGCTCATAAGTTTCTTGTCTTTTATTATTTCATTAAGCTTTAATACATAATCACTATCACCAGATCCCACAAGAAGAAGTCTATAATCATCAGGTAAAAACTCCAAAGATTCTACCAAAAGATGAATATTCTTTCTTTCAACCATAGCACCATGATTTAATATAACCTTGTCGTATCTATCTAATCCAAGATCCTTTCTCGATTTTTCTCTTTCAATATCAGAAACCCTTTTAAAAAGTGTTGAGTTTACTCCCGACTCAACAACAAAACATCTTCTTTTATCTGCTCCATAAAGCTCAATAGCCTTGGCTTTATTCTCGTCACTAACAAAAATACAGGCAGAAGCGGTTTCTACAGATTTTCTATCCGAGAAAACAGACATAGGCCAACTAAATTTTTTAGACATACTTTTTATCTCCTTTCCTTGTTTCTCCATCTTCTCCCATCTATCCTTTGCAATATTGTGGAAATGAACAACAAATGGAGTTTTTAGCTCCTTAGACCAAGGAAAGAATCTTTGAAGAAGAAATCTATAAAGATATATCCAAATAGCAAAATGCCCGTGAGAGTGGATAATATCTACCTTATTCTTTCTTCTAAAAGACAAGTATTTGAAAAAAAGGATTACTGAACTAGTAAAAAAGATTGCTCCATTAAAAGGTTCTCTTAGTATTGGGTGCATTTTGACTCCTGCGGGCTTTTCTACTGGTCCTGCTTTTGGCCATCTACCACATAATATATCAATTTCATGGCCAAGCTGTAGCTGTGCTTTAGTAAGCTCATATGGATGTGGTCCTAGCCCCTGCCACGGTGGTGGCCAATCATAAATTATTCTTAATATTTTCATTTTGATACCTCTTCGAATATCTTTTCATATTCATCAACCATGTGTTCAATTGTGAACTCCTTTTCTCCCCATTCTCCTGCTCTGCTACCAAAACTTTCTCTCAGAGTCTTATTCTCAAAAAGCCTTAAAAGTGCTTCTTTAAATCCCTCTGTGTTAGTAGGCTCAATTAAAAATCCGGTTTCTTTATCCTTTACTCCGTACTTAACACCACCCTGACTAAATGCTACGACAGGAACTTTTGCAAACATAGATTCAATTAATACCATAGGAAATCCTTCCACTCGCTGGGTTGGAAAAACTAAAATATCTGACTCTTTTAGCTTAGAAAGCGCTTCTATATGGTTAAGTTCAGTGTGAAACTCCACACTTGAGGAAATATCTGACTTGTCTACTCTTGTTTTTAACTCATCAAGATCCGAACCTCCTCCAACAAAGAAAAGTTTAAAGTTTTTAAGTTCCATCTCTTCAAGCATCTTAATCAAGATAAACACTCCCTTCGATTTTTCTATTCTTCCTATAAATATAATTCTGATTAACCCGTCGTCATGTTTTAAAACGTCAATATCATCTATCTTTTTCTTGTCAAACCCGTTATACACAGTAACTATATCCCTTTCATGTATAAAGGTTTCTTCCAACAAAGATTCTCTAACAATATCTGAGACTGCAATTACTTTATCTGCTCCCAAAACAAATCTTCTTTGCTTACCAAAATACTGTCTTAGAAAGTATTGTGTATTTAGAAGAAGTTTAAAGAAATCTCTTGGAAGTTTCATGTTTGCAACAAACGTTTTAAACTCTGAAAGAATCGTTCCATGGGAAACTGAAACGATAGGAATTCTTAGCTTAAATCTCTTCAAAACTACACTTTCTCCTGCTGAACTTTGACTTAAAACAAGATTAAATTTCTTCTTCGAGTGAATCTTTTCAAAAGCTTCAATGGACTTCTTTCTCCAACTATTTTTGTTAAACCTTGAAAGAATGTATTTTTTGTATATGCAAGGCACAAAAATATATTTAACTCCATTTTCATCCTTCTTTTCCTCCTTTAACTCAAGCTGTGGAGAAAAAACTGTTATTTCATGACCCCTCTTTGTAAGCTCTTCGCAAAGAGCTTTATTCTGGGTCTGAAGTCCTCCATAACCTTTATGAAATGTTGTAGATTTAATAAATACTGCTATCCTCATTTAATAATTAACTCCTCTAACTTCTTAATATTTTCATCTAAGTTAAATCTTTTCAACACGTAATTATAAGCATTTTCTCCTATATTTTTAGCAAAATCTTTATCTTGAAGCACTACCTGTATCCCATCTGCGAGCTTCTCAGGATCTCTTTGAGGAACAACTACTCCCGTTTCATTATTCCTAATAACTTCAGTGGTCCCTCCTGAGTCTGTAGCAACAATAGGAAGTTTAAAAGCAGCTGCCTCAAGCAATACATTTGCAACTCCATCCATATCTCCATTACTTGTTTCTATACTTGGAAATACATATGCATCTGCAATCCTGTAATACTTTGCAACCTTTGTAAAAGGTAATCCTTGCCCACCTCCTAAAATCTCGATTTTATCCTCCAGCTTATACTTCTTAATACTCATCTGTATATTTTTGTACAATGGGCCAGCAGCAATAATCTTAATCTCATGAGCTATTTTTCTATCTCTAAGTATTTTTGAGGCTTCTACAAGATACTTGTACCCTTTCTTTTCAGTAAATCTACCTACGGAAAGAAGGACTGGTACAGATTTTCTAATATTTACCTTAGGAACACTTTTCAGTAGCTTTTCAAAATCAACCCCATGATAAATTAAGTGAACATTGCTAGGATTATCAACATTACTCATTCTCAGAAGGTAGTTATAGGCATTTTTATTACATATTGTTATAAACTTAGCCAGTCTAATCTTTTCTTCAACATACTCTGCTTCTACAGTAATATCCCTAGCGTGAGCTGATACAGCAAAGGGCACTCCTAAAATTCTTGCTGAAATCATAGCCATTGTGGAAGGAGCTGCCATAAAATGAGCAAATACTAGATCAGGCTTATACTCACTAAATATCTTTGTATACGCTACAGATTTAAGAAAGATGTAGATCTTTCCAATAATTCCTTTACCAGAGTCTCTTAACTCTTTAAATATCTTAACTATTTGTCCAATCTTGGATAGATAAGTAAAAGCTGCAGATATACATATCGGAATGGTAATCCTTTCGTAATGAACTCTATCTAAAAGATTATCAGATACCTTTCCCCTACCCTTTCCTAGAGCAACTACTGTAATATCAAGATTATTTCTTTCCACTAACTTGGAGATTTCCCTTTCAATAAAGGTTTCTGTTAATTTTGGAAATTCGGGAATAAATATTAATACCCGTTTTTTACCTTCCATTCTTTAATATTACACCAGGATGTCCGGTAGGTCTTTTATCTAGAAGCTCTGTACCGTTAGTTCTTATTCCAACACAGAAGTATATAAAGCCTAAAGATTCAGCCTTTTTACTATCTAAAAGATTTCTACCATCAAAAATTGTTGGTGTTCTAAGAGTGTCTTTTACTCTGTTTAGATCCAAAGACGCAAAATCAGGCCACTCCGTAAGAATCGCAAGTGCATCTGCTCCTTCAAGAGTCTCATACTTGTCTAAGCAATACGTAACTCCTGATTCCCCAAGTTCTCTCTTAGCGTTATACATTGCCTCAGGATCGTATACTCTTATATCAGCTCCTAAGCCTCTCAACATTTTAACTATTTTAATTGCAACGGACTCTCGAGTATCATCTGTGTTTTGCTTGAAGGCAAGACCTAGTACTGCAATTGTTTTTCCAGATAGATTCTTACCAAAATACCTTGTAATCTTTGACACAAAATGATCTTTTTGCGTGGAATTAACTTCCATAACACCCCTTAGAAGCTTAAAGTCATACGCTTGATCAGTAGATGTTTTATATAAAGCTTCAACATCTTTAGGAAAACAACTTCCTCCGTAACCTACACCTGCATTTAAGAACCTGGGACCAATTCTATTATCGAGACCCATTCCCTTTGCAACCATGGATACATCTGCTCCTGCCCTTTCACAAAGCTGTCCCATTTCATTAATAAAGGATATTTTAGTAGCCAAAAATGCATTTGAAGCGTACTTAATCATTTCCGCTGATCTAAAATCACATGCAACAATTGGTTTCCCTAAATGTTCGTAGAGTCTTCTCATTATCGAAAGTGCCCTTTCAGAGTCTGATCCTATAACAGTTCTATCCGGATCCATCATGTCCTCAACAGAGTACCCCTCTCTTAAGAACTCTGGATTAGAAACAACATCAAAATCTGTTTGAAATACTAGATTCTCTTTAATAATTCCTTTAATCTTTTCATTTGTACCAACTGGTACAGTACTTTTAACAACAACTACTTTATAACTACCAAGATTTTGTCCAATCTCTTGAGATACTTTCCAAATTGCAGAAAGATCAGCATGCCCTGTGTCACTTTCTGGAGTTCCCACACATATAAAAACAATCTCTGCGTCAGACATACCTTCTGCTAGAGATGTAGTAAAAGATAAATTTCCATTCTTAATATTTTTAGAAACAATTTCGGAAAGACCAGGTTCAAATATCGGCATTTCACCGTTTTTTATTCTTTCTATCTTTTCTGCATCTATGTCAACACCAATAATTCTGTTTCCCCAATCTGCAAATATAGCGGCACCAACCAAACCAACATACCCTGTTCCAACTACACAAATATTCATCAATCGTCCTCCTCACAGCACAACAGCTGCAAAAATAAAATACGTGGCTCTAAAGTTTAGGGTTTTTGGGCAGTTTTATATTTACCCTTTAAATCATTCAGTCTTATTTTTAAGACATCAAGAGCCATTTTGGCCGAGTCCTTCAAAGGTTTTAACCTGGTAGTCTTAACATAGGTCCAGGTCACGGGAACCTGTTTGATAGTATACCCCATCTTACGTGCTAAATACAAAACCTCAACATCCCATGCTCCGAGATATGCGTCTTGAAGCTCCTTACCTTCAATATTATAGATTTTAAGCTTTCCAAATACATCTTTTGCTACCTTATTCTTGAAAAGTTTGAAACCACATTGAGTATCGGATATGCCAGGTAGTACAAGTATCTGAATCATAATATTAAATACTCTTCCCATAATATGCCTATAAAAAGGTTCTCCAACTCTTTTAGCCCCAACACCCTCTCTACTTGCAATAACAATATCGTAATCCTGATCTATCATCCAAACAGAAAGTTTTTTGAGTTCGTTAATAGGCGCTGAAAGGTCAGCATCAGCCATATAAATATACTTTCCCTCTGCAGCCATAATACCTGCCGATACAGCAACACCCTTTCCTTTATGTGGGATAGAAAGAAGTTTAACTTCAGGATTGTCCTTAGAGTATGCTTTCACCTTCTCTTCTGTAGAATCTTTGGAACCATCGTTAACAATAATTACTTCAAAACTGTCACTAAAACCTCTCATAAAACCAACCGCCTGGGTTAAAGTAGCTGTTATTTTGTCTTCTTCGTTATAAGCTGGTGTAACAATTGAATATTCCATATTATTTATCCTTCCATATTATCCTACTGTACACAGTAAAGTTCCAAATTAGTCCAATTACAATTCCTATAAAGAAAGCTGCATTAGAAACAATAAATGTGTCGCCAAACCTATCAATACTAAACTTAATTAACCAAGATCTAAAAAGTATTGGGACGTAAGAAGAAATTATGTAAACTACAAAACTAGATGCTTTCTTTCCTGCTCCCTCTAACTTGTTTTCTTTAAATGACCAGAAGTTATTTAATAGAAATGTAGTTATCATTGCGATAAATCCAGATACTAGAGAAGATACTTTAGAACTAAAAACTGTGACTCTAAATAAATTAAAAAGACCGGAGTCAACAAAGAGTCCGGTAAATCCAACAACACAGAACTTTAAAAATCTTTGAGTTTTTTTATCCTTAAGTCTAAGAGTAACTACCACCCTCAAAGAGTCCATCAAATTATTTCCCTCCATTTTGGAAGAACCCTCGTCTCTTGTCGCAAACTGAATAGGAACTTCCTTTACCTTAGCCCCTAACTGGCACATATTAAATAAAAGGTTTATCTTGTATGCAAAACCTTTTGATAAAACAGCATCAAAATCAATTTGATCTACAAACCCTTTAACCCTAGAAACCTTGTACCCAGTTGTGAAATCATTAATATTAAATATTCCTAAAATTACTTTAGACACAATATTTCCAAGTCTACTAAAAAGCTTCCTTTTGAATTCCCACTCTTTTGGAATACTACCACCCTTAACAAATCTACTCCCAATAATATAGTCGTAACCATTATCAATTTCTGCAACTAAACGAGGAAGGTCTTTAGGGTCATGTTGAAAATCTGCATCCATTTCAACAATTATGTCTGCTCCCATCTTCTCCATAGCATGATTAAATCCGTAAATGTAGTCTGCACCAAGTCCTCCCTTTTCCTTAACCACAATATCTAAAAACTTGTAGGACTTCATCTTTTCTCTCACAACATCAGCTGTACCATCAGGGGAACTACCATCAACTATTAGTACTCTTGTCTCGTGAGAAATCTTTCCAATTTCTTTACTCACCTCATCAAGTAGACGACCAATATTTTCAGCTTCATTGTATGTAGGAATTACTATTACTACTTTCATATTAAAAATTTAAGACAGTGAAAAGAAGCAAAAACACCAAAAGTCCAAATAGTAGGTATTCCAAGGTAATTATCTTCGTTAATCTGCCCCTTAGCATGTGGTGAATTATACCCCACCCAACATAAAAGATCGAACCAAGTGAAGACACTATCAAAAGAGATGATTTATCAAACCTAAAGAGAAAGAAAAGAACTAAAAATACTGCAACAGCAACAAAAAGTATTAAATATTCAATAAGGTTTTCTTTTAGGTTATCAATCATAAAACAAGTCCTGGTTTAAACACAAACCAAATACTAACAATAACCATCAAAAGAATAGTTAAGTGAGCAAAGGTGTGTCCTGTGAACTTTTTTATACCCTTCTTTTTTGAATACCAGACATCAAGAGCTAACAAAGAGCCAACAAATCCACCAAAAGTTAGACTCATACTCCTAGAAACCTTTGTTACATCAAGTGTGGGTTCAACTTCCTGAGGATTCACAGTAATTTGAGTTCCCATAACTGGCTCTGGTACTTCTTCCAAAACAGAAACTTCTTCTAATAATTCTTCTTCCTCCAATACACTAGCAATTTGTGTCCTGTCTCTAGGCCTCCCAAACATTTGAACTACAAGAGTAGTCTCGTATCCATCTAAAGTTCCATTAACAACTGCAAAACCTATCTCATCATAGTTACTCCCCAGTAAGTTACTCTTGTGGGTTGGAGAGTTGTACCACCCTTCTACAACTTGTTTTGAACTAGAAAAGTTTTTAGCGAGGTTTTCTCCAGCATAGATATAGTCATAACCCTGACCTAGAATAAAATCCCACGGCTCAGTACCATCAGGAGAAATATGCGACCAATAATCATTTTCAAACATATGGTAGGCCTTACGCTTTGCTGCCTCAGAAAGGGTACTATTTAATCTCAATGGAGGAAGTCCTTTTTCAGCACGCTTTTGATTTGTCTGTGATAAAAGATCTGAGACGTTAATATTTGAAGCATAGCCTAGTATCCCGGGTGCAAGTTTTGGTAAGAATCTAAATGTTACTGTGATAGAAAATACAAACACACAGTACAAAAACATTGCTCCATTGGATAAAAACTTAGAACGTCTCTGTTCCTCTTCATGTGGCAAGAAGCGATGTACAAACTGATACTTCTCAATAGACTTAACATTTTTTCTCCAAAAATTAGCTTTTTTAGGACTATTAGGCTCCATTAGTGAAATTATAACACCAATAAACATGCTAAAATAAGGGTATGAAAAGCCTTGAGGATATAGCAAAGATAAGGGAAGAAAAAGGAAAAGAAGACGAGGCCTTAAAATATATTTCTGAAGCAATAAAAGAGGTTTCAGAAAAGGATGATATGGAAACATTAGCAAAACTCTATTGGGAGTCATCCCTAGTACACCAACACCTAGTAATGACTGAAAAATCATCTGATTTACCAGATGAAAATATTGTGCAAAAAGAAACTTTAGAAATGGGAAAAGCTGCTCTAAAAGCTCACAAGATTATTAAAGAAAATAATATTGAAGATTTAAAAGCGATATCTCACAGATTCCTAGGAAGGGTAAATACATATAAAGGAAACCACATTAGAGCACAAAAAGAATACAAGAAATCAATAGAACTAATTAGAAAACAAGAAAACAAGGAACAGCTTCTAGAACTAAATGCATTTCTAGCCCCCACCTTAGTTGTTAATGGTAAGGTTCAGGAGGGCATAGATCTAGCTTTAAAAACATTTGATGATTTTGAAACTACAGACATGGGAAAGGCTCTAAAAGAAAGAGACTACTATGTTTGGGCTGCTTGGAGATCTGGAATTCCCTCAAGAATGATACTCGCACTACAAGAAGCCGATGTTGAGATAGAAAAAGAAAAGTGGGAAAGTATTTTAAACACTTGTGAAAACTTTCTAAAAAATCCTCAGGGAGAGACATGGGGAGATTTTCAGTTCAGACTTGACGAGGTTAAAAAATCTAGATCTATATTGGAAAAATTAGCTACATTTTGCCTTGTGATAATTCCTGGCATAATAGAAAGCTTATTTAAGGTCTAGTACCTTTTTCACTTTCTCAAACACTTCTTGTGGTGTTTCCATAGCGTCAACCTCTATAAGTATTCCATTTTTTCTTAACATCTCTATTATTGGTAATGTCTCCTTTTCAAATACATCTAATCTCTTATTTATTGCCTCAGGTATATCATCCTTTCTCTGGTAGAGCTCCCCCTCACATTCATCACACACCCCCTTTACCTTAGGTGGAAGAGTAATAGTGTTATATATATCTCCGCACTTACTGCAGGTTCTTCTTGAAGTTAGTCTTTTTAGGGTTTCTTCCCTCGAAATATTTAAATAGACTGCTTTATCAAATCCTGGGTCAAACAAATCTACATCCTTTTGAGCTCTAAACCACCCATCCATAATAAAACCATTATTATACTTGTCTTGTTGGAGCTTTTCTCTAAGAAGCTGGGCTACTCTAGACTGCTCAACCAGTACCCCTTTATTCATCTGATCATTGATTTCTTCATACCAGGGGTGGTCTTTAGGAATTTCTCTTAGGGTTTGTCCAGAAGAAATGATAGGGATTCCAGAATACTCGGAGATCATCTCCCCTATTGTTCCTTTCCCACTTCCTTGTGGACCAATAAAAAGTACCTTCATATATTAAAATCCAGGTAAACCAAGGTCTCCCATACGACCTCTCATTTGTTTTTCTACCTTCTTATCTACATCTTTAAAGGTATCATTCACTAAATCTTTCAGATCTTTCTGATCTTCTCCATTAACCTCTATCTTTTGAATCTTTTTGTCTCCTCTAACTACTATCTTCAACCCAGACTTCTCATTACTAACAAAGATCTGTTCTAGTTCTTTTTTAATCTCCCCTTGAACTTTTCTTAGCTTATTTAATTCCTTTACCTTATCAAACATAATATTATTTAATCACATTAAATACTTATCATAACTTCTTGTTACCATTAGTGCGTCAATTTGCCTAACAGTCTCTAGTACCACAGAGACAACAATAAGTAGCCCTGTTCCTCCAATACTTAACCCTTGAACTTTAATTACAGACTGTAAAAGGTAAGGTAGTATAGCAATCAAACCTAAAAATAGTGCGCCAGAAAGAGTAATCCTATCTACAATCTTTTTTAGATAGTCAGATGTAGTCTTTCCAGGTCTGACTCCAGGAATAAATCCTCCTCTTTTTTTAATATCCTCAGCTATCTTCTCAGGATCAAATTGGATAGACGTATAAAAGAACGTAAAACTAACAACCAAAAGGAAGTAAAGCATATTATACCCAAAGGAATTAGTATTAAAACCTTGTGCTAATAAACTTCCTACACGTGCAAGTCCTGGTTTTTCTGATGCAGACAGGGGACCTCCAATAAGTGAAGGGAGTGATACTAAAGATACTGCAAAGATAATTGGGATAACTCCAGCTTGATTTATTTTTATTGGTAAAAAGTTAGTAACTTTTTGAGATCTAGTACCCCTTCTCCCATATTCTAAGTTTACATTTCTAGTGCCTTCATTAACTAAAACCACCCCTACTATAACTACTAGAGCGAGTAATCCAAAAACAAGAATTGATCCCAATCCCACTGACCCAATCCCTGCAATAACGTTTAGAAGTCCTTGAGGGAGTCTACTAATAATAGAAACAAATATTAATAAGGATATACCATTTCCAACACCATATTCTGAAGCAAGTTCCCCAACCCAAACCAAGAGGAAGGAGCCCGCAATTAGTGAGAGCATTAAAACTACTAAGTCAAAAAAGCCAAGAGGCGTAATTATTCCTTGTTTACTAAGAAGAAAGTAAATTCCATATGACTGAACTAACGCTAAAGGTAACCCTAAAAGTTTGGTATACATATTTATCTTTTCTCTCCCATATTCTCCTTCTTTTTGGAGCTCCTCAAGAGCTGGAACCATCATTGTTAAAAGTTGGACAATAATGGAGGCGTTAATATAGGGAGCTAGCCCAAGTGTAACAATTGAAAAGTTTTGAAATCCACCGCCACTAAAAAGGTCAAAAAGACCAAAAAATACATTACTTGATAGATACGCCCTAATTGCTGCTGTATCAACCCCAGGCACAGGAATATGCGCAAACAGCCTGAAAGCAATAATTATTAGTAGGGTAAAAAGTAATTTTCTTCTAAGTTGCGGAAACTTAAAAATTTTAAGCATTTATTTTAGAACCAGATTTTTCAATTTTTTCTTTAGCAGTTTTTGAATAGGTAAAACCTGATAAAGTTAAATTCTTTTCAAGTTTTCCTTCACTTAATATTTTAACACCACCTTTTGGTACTCTTCTTATAATCTTTTTTTCTACTAAAGATTGGGGTGTAACCTTAGAACCAGCTCTAAAAACGTTAAGATCCCTCAGATTAATATTTACTGTCCGGCCTATTCTTAGACTTCTAAAACCACCAATCTGAGGTAGCCTTTTGTAAAGGGGGATTTGGCCACCTTCAAACCCCAAAGGAATCTTTCTACTGCCTCGAGCCTTCTGACCTTTAGTACCTCTACCTACGGTGTGGCCACCTTTACCACTAGAGTAACCTCTACCTAGTCTTTTTTTCTTCCTTTGTGTTGTTTTTGGTAAATTAGATAGATTCATAATTACTCCTTAAGTTTTTTCAAAGCCTTTATTGCACACCTAACATTAGCTAGTTTATTATTTGAGCCAAGCATCTTAGAAGAAATATTTTCTATTCCAGCAAGATCTACTACTACTCTTACTGACCCACCTGCAATAATTCCAGAACCCTCTGGGGCTGGTTTTAAAAGCACCTTAGCACCACCAATCTTGGCTTCCACAGAATGCGCTATAGTACCATCCTTGATTTTTAACTTGGTATTATTCTTTTTTGCAGTAGCTATAGCTTTATGGATAGCAGCAGCAACACTTCTTGCTTTCCCATATCCATAACCAATGGTTCCACTTTTATCACCAGTTACCACTAGTGCTGTAAATCCAATAGCATTTCCACCCTTTATCTTCTTTGATACCCTTCTTATTTCTAAAACTCTTTCTTCAAACTCACTTATTTTTGCGGAAGTCTTCACATCCCCATTCCTTGGGGCCTTTACTTCTTTTTTAACTGGCTTTTTTTGCGCTTCTTTTTCTTTTATTTTCTTCTCTGTCATAACTTTAATCCTCCTTTACGGGCACCATCAGCTAAAGCTTTTACTCTTCCATGATATCTGTATCCAGATCTATCAAAAACAACATGTTTTATCTTTTTTTCTAAAGCTTTTTTAGCTAATTCCTCACCAACTTTAGATGCTATCTCGGTCTTACTTTTCCCTTTAAGAGAAGTGGTGTTAGCACTCACAAGAGTCACTCCACTCTCGTCATCAATTAGTTGAGCTCTAATATTTTTATTTGATCTAAAGATAGAAAGTCTTGGTTTCTCAGCTGTACCAAAGATTTTCTTTCTAACTCTAAGTTTTCTTTTTTCTTTACCTGTTTTTCGTAATTTAACGTGATACATATTATGCTCCTACCCCTCCTGCACCAACTTTTCCTGCTTTACCAGCTTTCTTTTTCACAACCTCGCCTTTGTATCTAACACCTTTACCCTTATATGGTTCTGGCTTTCTAAGTTTTCTAATATTTGCAGCTGCTAAACCAACAAGTTGTTTGTTAGCACCCATAATTGTAATGTTTTTCTCATCTTCAACCTTAATTTCAACACCTTCTGGAGCCTTATACTTAACAGGGTGTGAAAAACCCAAAGTCATCTCAATAGTGTCGTTTGATACCTGCTTTACCCTATACCCTACTCCAACCAATTCTAACTTTTTTTCAAATCCTTCAGTCACACCTTTTACCATATTTGCAATCAAAGCTCTTGTTAAACCCCAAAAAGCAGGTGCTTTTTTAATATCTTTTTCCATGCTAACTAACACTTGCCCATCTTTTACCTCAACTTTTATCTCATGCCTAATATCCTGAGCTAGCTCACCTTTTAGGCCCTTAACAACAACCTTAGTACCCGAAATTTCAACGGTTACTCCTTCTGGTATATCAATTGGCGCTTTTCCTATTCTACTCATCTTTAGTAAACCTCAAATAAAACTTCTCCACCTAGCTTTTTCTTTTTAGCCTCACTCCCAGACATTACTCCTCTGGATGTAGAAACAACCAAAAGACCAAAGCCACTTTGAACAGGCTTCAACTGACTTACTCCTCTATATATTCTCTTTCCTGGTTTTGAAATTCTTTTAACATTACGTATTTTTGCTTCACCTTCCTCATTAATTAAATCTATTCTCAACATTTTTCTCTTTGTCTCTTTTGGTTTAAAAGCTTTAACTGCAGCTACAAAACCACCTTTTTCTAATACCTTTGCTATGTTTTCACATTCTTTAGAGTGAATAACTTCAACAAAATCTTTTTTTACCATAGAGGCATTTTTTATGGAGCTTAACATGTTTGATATTCTATCCATACTCATAATTACCAGCTTGCCTTTCTAACTCCAGGAAGCACGCCCTTGTGAGCGAATTCTCTAAAACACTTCCTACACATCTTAAATCTTCTAATATAGCCTCTTGGGTTACCACACAAAGAACACCTGTTATAGTCTCTAACATCAAATCTTTTTTTCTTCTTATGTCTTGCTATCATTGACTTTTTTGCCATATTTACTCCCTAAAAGGAAACCCAAGCTCACTTAACACAAATTTATTCATTTCCTTCTCATCAGAATTAAAAACTATACTTACCTGCATACTTCTAATACCTTTTGTGGTATTAGGATTAACTTCAGGAAATATTGTGTGCTCCCTTATACCTACTGAGTAGTTTCCACTGCTATCAAAGGAGTCTACACTAAATCCTCTAAAATCTCTAATTCTCGGAAAAGCAATATTAATTAACTTATCTAAAAATGCCCACATTCTTTCTCCCCTCAAGGTTACAGCGTATCCAACTATATCTCCTTTTTTAATCTTAAAACCTGCCTCACTAAGCCTTGCCTTTCTAGGATATGCTTTTTGTCCCGATAGATCACTTAGCTCCTGAACAAAACCTTCTACAGCATCTTTATTATCCATAAAAGAACCAATACCAGCATTTAGCACCACTTTTTTGATTTGAGATACTTGCATAATATTTTTCATACCAAACTGCTTTAAAACAGCTGGTCTAACTTTTTTAATGTATTGTTCCTTCATTCTGTTCATAGTTATTTATCTAAAATTTCACCTGTCTTTTTTGAAATCCTATACTTTTTCCCATCTGATACTTTAAAACCAATTCTTGTAGGATGCTTGTTCTTCTCATCAAAAAACATCACGTTACTGACATCAATTGGCTTTTCAATACTAACTATCCCACCTTCTTTAGAAACAGTTCCAGGTTTAACATGCTTTTTGACCATGTTTATACCTTCAACAAGTACTTTACCTCTATCCTCTAGAACCATGAGAATAGTACCGGTCTTACCCTTATCTTTACCAGTTATTACCTTTACTTTGTCGCCTTTTTTGATCCTCATTACCATACCTCCTTGGCAAGAGACACTATTTTCAAATATCCTCTGTCTCTAATTTCTCTTGCAACTGGACCAAATACTCTGCTCCCAATCATATTTCCTTCTTTATCAACAACCACAGCAGCGTTATCATCAAATCTAATGTAGCTACCATCTTTTCTTCTTGTCTCTTTCTTGGTTCTAACAAGTATTGCCTTTACTATTGAGTGGTCTTTAACAACACCAGTTGAATCAGCACCGCTGATTACAACAGTAACTGTATCACCAATTATTGCTGACTTTTTAGCCGATCCAGGTATTCCAATAAGCTTTAACTTATGAGCGCCTGAGTTATCTGCTGGTTTTATCACCGCGCCTACTGGTACCATTATTTCTTCTCCTTACCTAAAACCTCAATAACTTTAAAGCTTACCTCTTTACTTAGTGGCCTACACTCTTCAATAACGACCTGGTCTCCCATCTTTACTCCAATTTCATCTCTTGCTTTAAATCTTCTAGTTCTTTTCAGTACTTTTTCATACATTGGGTGTCTAACTCTTTTATCAACTGCTACAACAACAGTTTTTTGCATTTTATTTGAAACTACTTTTCCTTTAATTCTTTTTGGCATTTGTTTTTACCTCCTCTTTTTTCTCATTTAATATAGTCCTTATCCTAGCGATATCTTTTCTTAATATCCCAATCTTTTTAATATTCTTTTCTTTCTTCTCAATAACCTCGATCTTTAACTTACTAAGGTTTCCTCTGGCTTCTTTTAAAGCTTTGTGTAATTCAGATTTTGATTTTTTCTTTAAGTCTTCTATTTTCATGTCAGTCCTTTTTAATAATCTTAGTTTTTACTGGTAACTTGGCAGCAGCCTTGTGAAAAGCTTTTTTAGCAACCTCATCAGTTACACCAGCAAGCTCAAAAATAATCTTCCCAGGCTTTACAGTTGCAGCATAGTGGTCTGTTGGTGCTTTGCCACTTCCCATTCTTGTTTCAGCAGCTTTTTTAGATATAGACTTATCTGGAAATACTCTTATCCAGAGCTTTCCACCTCTTTTTGTTTCATGCATAACAGCTTTTCTAGCAGCCTCAATCTGTCTTGAAGTTAGTAAAATTCTATCTGTAGCTTTAAGACCATAGTCACCAAAAGCAAGTGTACTTCCTCTCACAGCTTTGCCTCTGTTAGTTCCTCTTTGCTGTTTCCTAAATTTTACTTTTCGAGGCATTAATAACATTATTAAATCTCCTTTTCTCCTTTATATATCCAAACTTTTACACCAATAGTTCCATAAAGAAGTTGGCAAGGAACACTTGCATAATCAATATCGGCTCTTAATGTCTGAAGAGGAACAGCCCCTTCTTTGAACTTCTCAGTTCTAGAAACTGTGTTACTTCCACTTAAAACACCAGAGAGCTGAATTTTTATCCCTTTTGCGCCCTTATCAATAGCGGAGTGAAGTGCAAAATTAGCAACCCTACGATAGGGAATTCTCCTTTTAAGCTGTCTACCAATGTAGTCAGCAACAAGCCTAGCTTCTGTCTCTGGAGAGTTAGTTCCTTCTGCAGTAATCTTAATTTTTTTGCCTTTAGTTATCTTTTTAATCTCTTTTTCCAACTCTTCAACGCCTGTACCACCTTTACCAATAACAACACCTGGTTTTGAAACCTTAATCAATATGCTTACCTCACTTTCAGTTCTTTCAATGTCAACATCCTTAAGACCAGCAATACTAAGTTTATCTTCAATAAGTTTTCTTATCTTTTGATCTTCAAATACTAAATCGGCATACTGATTCTTACCAGCAAACCATCTGGATGACCAATCCTTAGATATTCCGAGCCTGAACCCGAGTGGATTAATCTTTTGTCCCATTACTTCTTTTCCTCCTTTTTGGTAACTTCCTTTTTCTCAGTCTTCTTTACTGGTTTTTCTTCTTTTTTAGGCTCAGCTTTCTTAGGAGTTTCTATCACAGGACCTGAGAGCTTAACATAAATATGACTTGTTCTTCTCACAAAAGGATCTACTCTTCCTCTGGATCCGGCCTTCCATCTTTTTTGCATCGGTCCAGGAGAAACATAAATTTCTGATAAGGTCAAACTTGAGATATCAATATTTTTATTTAAAGCGTTAGCTTCTGCGGACTTAATAACCTTTAAAACTATCTTTGCGGGTTTAGTTTTATCAAAAGAAAGAATAATCTTAGCTTCTTCAAGGGACTTCCCTCTTACCAAATCCATAACTATCGCTGTTTTCTTAGGCGATAGTCTTGCGTATCTGTGTTTTGCTGTAACTTCATTATTCATAGTTATTCTTCTTCTCTTTTCTTTGAAGAGTGTGCTCTAAATGTTCTTGTTGGAGCAAACTCACCAAGCTTATGGCCAACCATAGCCTCAGTAATAAATACTTCTACATGTTTTCTACCATTATGAACCCCAAAGGTAAGTCCTACCATCTCAGGAACAACTGTTGATCTTCTAGACCAAGTCTTAATAGGAGTTCTATCCTTTGTTTCCAAGGCTTTCTTAACTTTTTTCATTAACTTTTCATCTACAAATATTCCTTTTTTAAGTGATCTAGACATATTATTTTCTCCTACTCTTAACTATAGTACGATTAGTCCTTTTTCTCTTTCTTGTTCTCACACCACGAGCTTTTTTACCCCATGGAGTCTTTGGTGAAGACATTCCAATACCACTAGTTTTATATTTTCCAGCATGAGGATGGTCCTTTTTAGGATCATTCATAGCAACACCTCTAACTGATGGTCGAGACCCAAGATACCTCTTTCTACCAGCTTTTCCAAGTCTAACATTTCTTCTATCAGGATTACTTAAAGAACCAATAGTTGCGTAGCAGTTTCCAAGAAACTTCTTAACTTCGCCACTTGGAAGCCTAACATTAACATAATTACCTTCCTTTGCAACTATAAGAGCAGTATTTCCAGCACCTCTAACAAGTGCTCCTCCTGCACCAGGGTTAGTCTCAATATTATGGACAGGCATGCTAAGAGGAATTCTAGAGAGAGGAAGAGCGTTACCAACATCAAAAGAAGCTTTTTCACCAGAAACCACGGAGGACCCAGCTTTTAACCCCTCAGGTGCTAAAATGTATCTCTTTTCTCCATCAGGATAATTTATTAAGGCAATATTACAACCTCTGTTTGGATCATCTTGTATATCAACTACCTTTCCAGGAATATCTCTTTTATCTCTTTTGAAATCAATAGTTCTATAAAGTTTTTTTGCACCTCTTTGCTTATGTCTAACAGAAACCCTTCCATTACCTCTTCCAGAAGGACCAGCTATTCCCTTTGTTAGTTTTTTTAGGGGACGACCTCTAGAGACCTCTTTAACTAGGGTCTTTCTTCTTCTTAATCCTTCACTTGTAGGTTTATATGTTTTAATCATTTGTTATTCCTTTGGAAAAAGATCTATCTTCTGATCTTTTTTTAACCTAACTATGGCCTTTTTCCACTTACTTGTTTTTGTAAAACTTCTTGTTTTCATGATTCTTTTCTTCTTACCGGGCATAACCATTGTTCTGATATCAACTACATCAACATTAAAGAGCTTCTTCAACTCTTTTTTAATGTCTTCCTTACTGGCTTTAACATCAACTGCAAATACATATCTGTTCTCACTAGCTGCTAAAAGAGTAGTTTTTTCTGTAACTATTGGTTTTATTATTATTTTACTTATCCTCATCTTTGGTCTCCTTTTTACCCAAGCACTTTTTTTCGACATCAAGAATTGCATCTTTTAAAAAGATAGTATTTTTTGATCTAAGCACATCAAACGTATTTAAACTACTAGAATTCCTGGTTCTCAGACCAGGAATATTAGATGCGCTCTTAACTAGATTTTCATCCTTTTTGAACCAAACTAGAAGAGTACTACCACTAATCTTAAGTTTTTCTAATATACTAGCCATAGTTTTTGTACTTGGTTTATCAAACTTAACTTTATCTAAAATAGTAACTTCTTTATCTTTAAACTTAGACGAAAGAGCAGACTTAAAGGCTAGGGCTCTCATCTTTTTTGGCATTTTAAGATTTGGTTTGTATGGCTTTGGGCCATGAGCAACTCCACCACCAACCCAAATAGGGCTTCTAATTGATCCGTGTCTTGCTCTTCCTGTTCCTTTTTGCCTCCAAGGCTTTTTACCTCCACCTGATACTTCTGATCTAGTTTTTGTTGAAGATGTTCCTTGCCTTTGGTTTACACTAAACACCCTTACATACTGAGCAAGTAGTGTTTCATTTGGCTTAATACCAAATACATCATCACTCAAAGTGATTTCTTCAATTGTTGATCCCTTTGTATCTAATACTTTAACTTTCATCTTTTTCTTCCTTACCACTTAATACTTCTAGAGTAATTTTTGAATTTCTAGCACCTGGAACGGGACCAGAAACATAAACTGAATTATCTTCAACTTTAACAATCTTTAAACCCTTAATGGTTACCCTAACGTTTCCTTTTCTACCAGCCATTTTCTTCCCTTTATAAACTCTACCAGGGGTTTGGCTTCCAATTGACCCTGGTGTTCTTGAAGTAATTCCTTGTCCTCTTGTTGCAGGACCACCTTTAAATCCCCATCTTTTCATAACACCAGTAAACCCCTTACCTTTTGATTTTCCTATCACAACAACGTCTACTCCCTCTAAAGATGGATCAACTTTCTCATCAACACCAATAACAGTGACTGGTATCACTTTACCGTTTTCACCAAAAACTTGGCTCATATTCAGTTTTTTTCCTTTTATTGTCTTGTTGTCCATTTTTAAATAAAAATTAGCGCCCAAGGGCGCCCTGCCTCGAATAACCCCTTGTTTATAAATTATTAGTTATGTAACTAAATTTATCATTAAATTTATCAAAACCCTTGTAGAATACTACATTTTTATTGAAATTCCAACACCTGCAGGCAGGCTCAGCTTACTCAACGTTTCAATAGTTGAGGATGTTGGATTCAACACGTCTATAACCCTTTTATGGGTTCTTAACTCAAACTGCTCTCTTGATCTATTGTCAATGTGTGGGCCTCTAATCACTGTGAATCTTTCTATTCTTGTAGGTAGTGGTACTGGCCCTACTATCGTTGCCCCTGTTCTTACTGCTGTATCAACAATTTTTGAACAACTAAGATCAACTATCCTACTATCATAGGATTTAAGTTTTATTCTTATCTTGCTGTCTTTACTTCCTTTTGCCATGATCTTAATGAAAAAACCCCGACTAGCGGGGTTTTCTCAGTTTTTCCATCTGTTATTTAATAACCTTACTTACAACTCCAGCACCAACAGTGTTACCACCTTCTCTGATAGCAAATCTCATGCCATCTTCGATAGCAACTGGCGTAATAAGCTTAACAGTCATTTTAACGTTGTCACCAGGCATAACCATCTCAACACCATCTGGAAGAGTTACCTCTCCAGTAACGTCTGTGGTTCTAACATAAAATTGTGGTCTGTAACCTGTGAAGAATGGCTTATGTCTTCCACCCTCTTCTTTTGACAAAACAACAACTTCAGCCTCAAACTCTGTATGAGGTTGAACTGATCCTGGTGCAGCTAGTACCTGACCTCTTTCAACATCAGTTCTTTCAATTCCTCTCAAGAGAATTCCAACGTTATCACCAGCTTGAGCTTCCTTCATTGACTTTCTGAACATCTCAACACCAGTAACAATTGATTTTTGAGTATCTCTAATTCCAACTATCTCAATTGCATCATTTAAGGCTATCTTCCCTCTTTCCACTCTTCCGGTAACAACTGTACCTCTACCAGAAATTGTGAATACGTCCTCAACAGACATTAAGAAAGGCTTATCAAGCTCTCTTTCGGGAGTTGGAATGTGCTCATCAACTGCAGCCATTAGCTCTTCGATGCTTTTTACAGCTTCAGCATCACCTTCTAAGGCCTTAAGTGCTGAACCTTTAATGATCGGGATGTTATCTCCATCAAATCCATACTTGGTTAGTAATTCTCTAATCTCAAGTTCGACAAGATCCAATAATTCTGCGTCATCGACCATGTCTGTCTTGTTAAGAAAAACTACCATTGATGGTACGTTTACCTGCTTTGCAAGTAATATATGCTCTCTTGTTTGAGGCATAGGACCATCTGGAGCAGAAACAACTAAGATTGCTCCATCCATTTGAGCTGCACCTGTGATCATGTTCTTGATGTAGTCTCTGTGACCTGGTGCATCAATGTGAGCATAATGTCTCTTTTCTGTTTCATACTCAACGTGAGTAATATTGATTGTAATTCCTCTTTCTTTTTCCTCAGGGGCTTTATCAATATTCTCAAAAGCTAAAAACTCGGCCATCCCTTTGTCAGCAAGCACCTTAGTTATTGCTGATGTTAAGGTTGTTTTACCATGGTCAACATGACCAATAGTACCGATATTTACGTGTTCTTTACTTCTAACAAAATCTGCCATTTTTAATTTCCTTTCAGTAAATAAACTGTTTTCCTTTTAACAGCCATTCTGCACGTTTTGCGAAGGTTCTTTTGTTAAAGAACGCTCGCTGACGTTCGGAACGGTGCTATTAGGCCAAAAATAAGTACTTAAGCAAGTGATAGTTAATCAAATAAAGACTTAAAAATCAAGACTTTTTCCTTTAACTACACTTAACTCTGAGCTCCACTAACAATCTGTTCTGCAATATTTGCAGGAACTTCTTGATAGTGACTGGGTTCCATTGTAGAGGATCCTCTTCCTTGAGTCATCCCCCTAAGCTCAGTTGCATACCCAAACATTTCTGCAAGAGGAACCTTAGCTGAGATAATAACAGCTTTTCCTCTAGACTCAGTTCCTTCAATCTTACCTCTTTTTGAGGAAAGATTACCAATAACATCTCCCATGTATTCCTCAGGAACTACTACCTCTGCTTTCATTATTGGTTCCAAAATGAAGGAATCAGCAGCTCTTTGGGCCATTCTTAAAGCAGAAATAGCTGCCATCTTGAAGGCCATCTCAGAAGAGTCAACTTCGTGGAAAGATCCATCATACAAAGTTACTCTGAAATCAACTAAAGGATATCCTGCTATAGTGCCATTTTCAGCAGCTTCCTTTATACCTTTTTCTACAGCTGGAATATACTCTTTTGGAATATTTCCTCCAACAACCTTGTCTACAAACTCAAAACCTTCTCCTCGTTCTAAAGGCTCCACCTTAATAACAACATGGCCATACTGACCCCTACCACCAGTTTGTCTAATATACTTTCCTTCCTTATCTACAGCATTTCTAACTGTCTCTCTGTATGCAACCTGAGGCTTACCTGTATTTACCTCCAACTTAAACTCTCGTCTCATTCGATCAACAATAATCTCAAGATGAAGCTCTCCCATACCATACAAAAGCGTTTGACCTGTTTCGTTGTTAGTTTTCACCTCAAGCGTGGGATCTTCCTCTAAAAACTTCTTAATAACCTCACCCATTTTATCTTTGTCAGATTTAGTTTTCGGCTCTATAGCTACACCAATAACAGGCTTAGCAAAACTAATTTTATCCAAAAGAATAGGTTTATCTTCACTACAAAGTGTATCTCCAGTTGTAGCTTTTATTCCTACAGCTGCAGCAATTTCACCTGCTGTAACCTCTTTTATCTCTTCTCTTTTATTGGCATGCATTAAAATTATTCTTCCGAGTCTTTCTTTTTCTCCAGTTGTAGCATTGTAAATATATGAGCCTGCTGTGGCTTTTCCAGAGTAGACTCTAAAATATGTAAGTCTTCCAACATAAGGGTCGGTCTGAACTTTAAAAGCGAGACCAGCAAAAGGACCTTCCTCATCTGCAGGAAGTTCAAATTGCTTCTCAGACTTCTCTTCTATACCCATAACAGGTGGTTTATCCTTTGGGGAGGGTAAGTAATCAATGACGCCATCTAACAGTTTCTGAGCTCCTTTGTTATGAAGTGAAGAGCCACAAAAGGTAGGATAAACTTTAGCTTCTATAGTTAGCTTTCTTAATCCTGATTTTATCTCCTCCTCAGTTAGGTCCTGTCCACCTAAATACTTCTCAATCAACTTATCATCAGCTTCTGCAACTCTTTCCATCATTGCTTTTCTGTACTCCTTAACTTTATCCATCAACTCTTCTGGAATTTCATATTCGATAACCTCTTCACCAAGTTTTCCTTCAAACTTATAGGCCTTCATCTTGATTAGATCCACCATTCCAGTGAAATCTCCCTCTCTACCGATAGGGACCTGAATAGGAAGAGCTTTTTCGGTAAGCTTTTCAGAAATTGATGCTACTGACATATAAAAATCTCCACCAACCTTATCTAGCTTATTTATGAAGAAAAGAAGGGGAACATCATACTTTTGGGCTTGTCTATAAACAGTCTCTGATTGAGGTTCAACCCCTTGTGAACCATCTAAAAGGATTACCCCACCATCAAGCACTCGTAAAGATCTTTCAACTTCTGCAGTGAAGTCAACATGTCCTGGGGTATCAATAATATTTATTCTGTGATCTTTCCAAAAAGTTGTGATTGCAGCAGATTGAATTGTTATACCTCGTTCTCTTTCCTGATCCATCCAATCTGTTACTGTGGTGCCCTCATCAATATCTCCAATCTTGTAAGTTTTACCAGTATAGTAAAGGATTCTTTCAGTAGTAGTGGTTTTACCTGCATCTATATGGGCAATAATCCCGATATTTCGGATTTTTTCTAGGGGATATTTTTTTGTTTTAATTTCTTCTGCCATACTTATTAGTCTTTAAAAATATACATGGAAATTACTTTAATATCTAGCAAAATGGGCAAAAGCTCTGTTGGCCTCAGCCATTTTATGAGTGTCCTCTTTCTTCTTAATTGAGTCACCAATACCCTCATGGGCGTTCTTCAATTCCTCGAAAAGCTTGTCTGCCATAGGTTTTCCGGACTTTGATCTTGCAGCATTTATAATCCATCTAATTGCTAAAGCCTCAGATCTATCATGTTTTAAGGGCATAGGTACCTGATATGTTGCTCCACCAACTCTTCTAGACCTAACTTCCTGTTGGGGCATAACCTTTTTAATAGCTTCTTCAAATATCTTTAGAGCTTCCTTTGGATCCTCAGAAAGCTTTTCAATAGCACCATAAACAATATTTTGTGCAATAGACTTCTTACCTTTCTCCATAACAACATTAATCATTCTAGTTACAACTCTGGACTTGTGAACAGAATCAGGAATTATTTGTCTCTTCTTTGCCCGTCTTCCCCTCATTTGTTACTCCTTTGGCTTTCTTGTTCCATAAATTGATCTGCTACTCTTTCTGTCTAATACTCCAGAAAGATCAAGCGTCCCTCTAACAATTTCATATTTAATACCAGGAAGATCTTGAACTTTACCGCCTTTTACTAAGACAACAGAGTGTTCTTGAAGATTGTGTCCCTCACCAGGAATGTATGCTGTAACTTCTCTACCATTTGAAAGCCTCACCCTTGCGGCTTTTCTTAGTGCTGAGTTAGGTTTTTTAGGGGTTAGTGTTCTAACCTGAAGAATAACACCTCTCTTTAAAGGAGAAGGAAATCTAACAACTTTTCTAAATTTTGTATTAAAATGCTCTTTCAAAGCCGGTGTAGAGGCTTTTTTTACCTTTTTTCTTCTTTTTTTCTTTATTAATTGATTTGTTGTAGGCATATATTATTCCTCAGAATCAGGTATAGCTCTTTCTCCTGTTGGGATTAGTCTACCAATAATTACGTTTTCTTTCAGTCCTGCGAGATTATCTACTCTTCCAGAACAAGCAGCATCAGTAAGTACGTTACTTGTATGAATAAATGAGGCCGCTGATAACCAACTATCTGTCTTTAATGCAGCTTTAGTAATACCCAGCATCACAAGCTTACCTGTCGCAGGTGCCCCACCGCTAGCCAACACTCTTTCTGCTTCTTCGTCAAAGCTTGCTCTTGTAGAAAGTTCCCCTGTCATAAACTCTGTGTCACCGGGATCCTCTATCTTAACATGGTTAAACATCTGGCTCACAACAACTTCTAGGTGTTTATCATTTAAAGCAACACCTTGAGATGCATAAACATTCTGAATCTCTTCAATAACATATTTCTTAGTCTCATCAACACCAACAGTCCTATACAAATCTGCAAGGTTTAGGTTTCCACTTGTTAGTTTCTGACCCTTAACAACGAGTTCTCCATCTTTAATAATTATTTCTTCAACAGGATCCACAAGATATTCAACTTTTTCCTCACCAGAATCTGAAGGAATTATTAATATTTTTCTCTCATCACCATTCTTTTCTACCTTTGCTATACCAGTGATCTCAGCCATAACAGATAAAAGCTTAGGTGCTCTCGCCTCAACTAGCTCCTCAACCCTTGGAAGACCTTGAGTAATATCCTTGCCTGCAATACCCCCTGTGTGGAATGTCTTCATTGTAAGCTGTGCACCAGGCTCTCCAATTGACTGAGCTGCTGCTACTCCAACTGCACTTCCAACTTCAACAAGTTTACCTGTCATTAAATCAGTACCATAACATATAGAACAAATACCTCTTCTTGTCTCACAATGCATTGGGGATCTAATAAAGATAGATTTTGCTCCAGATTTCTCTATCTCTAATATGTCCTTTACTGTTAAGAGTGTGCCCTTTTTAACGATAGTTTTAGAGCCTTTTTTAACGCTTTGAGCCAGCGCCCTACCAATTACTCTTTCTGTGAAGGTTTGAAGAAGAGTTCCTTTCCCAACTTCCATTTCACGTCCTTCTTCGGTGCCACAATCAGCTTGTCTGACAATCATATCCTGGCATACGTCAACAAGTCTCCTAGTTAGATAACCTGCATCAGCAGTTTTAAGACCTCTGTCAACAAGTCCTTTTCTAGCACCTCGAGAGCCAATAAAATACTCAAATGCGGAAAGCCCTTCCTTAAAGTTTCCAAGGATAGGAGTTTCGACAACCTTTCCTGTAGGATCCATAACAAGACCCTTCATACCTGCTAGCTGGTTAATCTGATCTCTTGAGGTCTTAGTTGTACCTGATATAACAAGGGATTTTATAGGATTGTGCTTATCCATAGTTTCCCACACTGCATCGTCCAACTCGGATCTAACATTAGTCCAAACATCTTTCTTTTTAGTTCTTGCCTCCTCTATAGTGATTAAACCCCTCTTAAAGTAACTATCGAATTCAGCAACTTGTTGTTTACCAGCATCAATAATCTTTACTCTACTCTCTGGAATATCAATGTCAGAGAGTGAGACTGATTGACCACAATCAGTTCCGTACTTAAGTCCCATGTTCTTAACGTCATCTATAAGTTTAATGATTATTTCCTTGTTATTACTACTTAGTGCTCTTGTAAGAAGATCGGTAGCACGTGTTTTGTCCATAGTTTCGTTTATAAAACCAAAGCCTTCTGGCACAATTCTATTGAAAATTATTCTTCCAGGAGTTATTTCCACTAGTTCACCGTCCATTAGTAACCTAGCCTTCTGCCTAAGTCCAACCTCTCTTGTAATATCGCAGGCATACATTAGTTCATCCTCAGACGCGAAAGGTCTCTCAAAGAGAGGAAGGGTATCATCAATGGAAGTTAAGTAGTAAACACCAAATAGCATTATCTTTGACGGTACAGAGATTGGCGAACCGTCTGATGGTCTAAGTAGGTTATTTGTTGATATCATAAGCTCTTTTGCCTCTTTTTTTGCCTCCTCAGACAAAGGAATGTGTACTGCCATTTGGTCACCATCAAAGTCAGCATTAAATCCAGCACATACACATAGATGGAGCCTAATAGCGTTACCTTCGATAAGTTTTGGATAAAAAGCCTGAATACCAAGCCTCCAAAGTGTTGGGGCTCTATTCAAAAGAACTGGGTGCCCTTCAACAACCTCCTCTAAGATATCCCAAACTTCAGGAGATTTTCCTTCTAAGTAGTATTTAGCACTCTTAACATTGGGGGCATACCCTCTTGCCAAAATTTCTCTCAAAACCATAGGCTTAAATAACTCAAGTGCCATATCTTTTGGAATACCACATTCATCAAGTTTCAGTTTAGGTCCTCCAATAATTACAGCCCTTCCTGAATAGTCAACCCTCTTACCAAGTAAGTTAAGTCTGAAAATACCTTGCTTTCCTTTTATCATGCTAGCAAGAGATCTTAGTTGCTTTCTTCTTGATGGCCTTGACTTCTTTCTTCTCTTTGAATCGTCAAACAAAGCATCAACTGATTCCTGCAACATTCTTTTTTCATTTCTAACAATAATCTCTGGTGCACCAAGATCTAAAAGTCTCTTAAGTCTATTATTTCTATTAATAAGTCTTCTATATAAATCATTAAGATCAGATGTTGCAAACCTGCCACCATCTAGCTGAACCATTGGTCTTAAATCAGGAGGAATTACTGGAATAACTTCCATGATCATTCTGTCGGGAGAAATGTTTGCTTTTCTAAATTTCTCAATAACTCCAAGTCTCTTTGTTATCTTTTGAGCTTTTTGGCCTTTCGCCTTATGAAGGTCTTCCCTTAACTGCTCTGAGATGGCGTTTAAATCCATGCTCTCAAGAATTCCCTGAAGAGCACTAGCACCAATTTCTAGTTTGCAGAACTTATTTAAGTAACTATATAGGGAAATATATTCGTTCTCTGAGATTATAGCGTACATCCCAACACTCTCTATTTTCTTTTGAATAAGTTTAAATCTCTTTTCCTGCTCTTCAAATTTCTTATCATATGCACTCTTTAGAGCCTGAATTTTTTGTTTCATCTTTAGGCTCTCTTCTTTTGCTTTTAGCTCATCTTTTTGCTTTAAAACCTTCTCTAGCTCTTTTTGAAGCTTCTCTGTTTCACCATCAAGTTCTTTCTGTACAACGTTTCTTGCTGCTTCTGAGTCTTTTGCAACCTGACTTATTGCTTTGGCTTTCTTCTCTGGATTTACCTCTGTAACAATAAATGAAGCAAAGTATACAACTGATTCAACATTTCTAGGAGTGATACTTAAAAGAAGTGCCATTTTTGATGGAATGCCTTTAAAAAACCATACATGGGCAACAGGACATGCTAATGTGATGTGCCCCATTCTTTCTCTTCTTACTCTACTGTGAGTGACCTCAACGCCACACTTATCACAAACTACGCCTTTATATCTAATACCTTTATATTTTCCACAATAACACTCGTAATTTTTTGATGGCCCAAATATTCTCTCATC
This sequence comes from Patescibacteria group bacterium, assembly GCA_042571445.1. Taxonomy (GTDB): domain Bacteria; phylum Patescibacteriota; class WWE3; order UBA101185; family UBA10185; genus JAHIRX01. Next base: position 48,801 of record JBHPFT010000001.1, on the reverse strand, counting down.
GAAAAGGCCGTCTCTTTCTGACTTATATGTTCTATAGTTTATTGTTTCTGGCTTTGTAACCTCACCATAAGACCAACCAAGAATCTCCTCGCTTGAAGCAAGATATATTCTTAAAGCATCAAAATCTTTTAGTTTATTTATATCTTTCATTTTTGTTCCTTTTCTAAAGTTTTTTCAGATAAACTTTCTAAATCCTCTTTATCTATTCCCTCTTTTGGCTCCTCCAAGATCTCCTGTATCTCTTCATTTTTTCCTGTCTTCTCTTCCTCAGAACTCTTTTCAACAGAGTATGCTTCTAAGGCCAAACCCAAACCATTTAACTTTCTAATTAAAAGCTTGAATGTTTCAGGAACTGTTGGTCCTGGAATCTCATTTCCCTGAACCATAGCACTATATGCCTGAACTCTACCTAGCATGTCATCAGATTTGATTGTTAACATCTCTTGAAGAATGTGTGCAGCACCATATGATTCTAGTGCCCATACTTCCATCTCACCAAATCTCTGTCCACCAAACTGTGCCTTTCCACCAAGTGGTTGCTGAGTAATCAAAGAGTAAGGACCTGTTGCTCTGGCGTGCATCTTTTCTTCACTCATGTGTACAAGTTTCAAAATATAGGCGGATCCAACAACAATAGGATTATCAAAATATTCCCCAGTCCTGCCATCTATAAGCTTCATCTTTCCCGTTACGGGATAACCGGCCTTCCCAAGTTCGTCTTCAATCATCCCCTCAGGAATCTTTTGGAGAGAGGGAATCTCGTAATATTTACCAAGTTTCTCACCAGCCATACCGAGAGAAGACTCAAGCATCTGTCCAAGATTCATTCTTCTAAGAGCTGTTTCTGAAGAGAAAATAATATCCATAGATGTGCCATCAGACATTGTTGGCATGTCTATTGCAGGAACAATTGCAGAAATTACCCCTTTATTTCCGTGTCTGCCAGCGAGTTTATCCCCAACCTCAATCTTTTTCTGTTGAGCAACATAAATTGTTATCTCCTCAATGGTGCCTGCCGGAAGAGAATCATTTTCTTCCTTTGTTACTTTTTTTACTCCAATGACAGTACCGTGTTCACCATGAGGCATTCTTAAAGAAGTATCTCTAACATCTTTAGCTTTCTCACCAAAGATAGCTCTAAGAAGTCTTTCTTCAGCTGTTAAGTCAACTTCACCTTTAGGAGCTACCTTACCAACTAAAATATCTCCAGATTTAACTTTAGAACCAACAGCAACAATTCCATCTTCATCAAGATTTCTTAAAATCTCCTCTGAAACATTTGGAATATCCCTTGTAATTTCTTCTGGACCTAACTTTGTTTCCTGAACCTTAATTGGGTGATCAGAAATTCTAATAGAAGTTAGAACGTCTTCCTTAACCAATCTATCAGAGACAACAATACCGTCTTCATACTCTAAACCTCTGTAAATCATGTAGGCAATTCTCATGTTTGTACCAATTGCCAACTCACCATCATCAATAGAAGGGCCTTCTGCTAAGACATCTCCTTCTTTTACCTTTTGGCCTGTTTCTACCTTCACTTTCTGGTTATAACAAGTGTCACTGTTGCTTTGAACAAACTTACCAACGGTGTACTCAACTTTTCTATTTTTTTCACCCCCTGAATATTTAATAATTACCTTTTGGGAATCTGCATACTCAACTACCCCATTACCCTCTGCATAAATTACCGCATCAGTATTTTTTGCTACATCCGCTTCAATTCCTGTACCAACAATTGGTTTTTGTGGTTTAACTAGAGGAACTGCTTGTGACATTTGTTGGGTACCCATGGTTACACGAGTAACCTCATTATTCTGAACAAAAGGAACTAAGCCTGCAACTATACCAAGAACCTGTCTTGGAACAACCTCAATGTATTCAGCTGCAGATGACTCTCCAAGAAAGAATTCCCCACCTTTTCTTAGTGGAATTTGTTCATCTATGATATAACCATTGTTGTCAATTCTTACTGATTGATCGGTGATAGTAACCTCTGCCTCTTGATATGCAGCTAAATACTCTACTTTATTAGTAATTCTTACCTTTCCATTTTTCTCTTTTTTAAGCTTAATATAAGGTGTTTCTAAAAATCCATACTCATTTACCTTTGCATACATAGAAAGATAGTTAATAAGACCAACATTAGGACCCTCTGGCGTTCTAACAGGGCATACTTTTCCAAAATAGGAGTTATGAACGTCTCTGACTGAAAAACTTGCTCTTTCTTTTGTTAAACCACCTGGTCCTAAAACAGAAAGCCTTCTCAAGTGATCAAGTGCTGTAAGTGGGTTTTGCTGATCATGTAGCTGGGAAAGCTGTCCTGTTGCGAAAAAGCTGTGAATTGCTGCGGCAATAGCCCTTGGAGATATCAAAGTAGAAGGATCTGGTAAGATCTCTCTTGGAGCAAGGCTCATTCTTTCCTTTATGTTCTTTTCCATTCTTAGAAACCCAATTCTCATTTGCCATTGAAGTAGTTCTCCCATACTCTTAACTCTCCTATTTCCTAAGAAATCAACATCAGAGGGCTCTCCAATACCATTATTTAATTCAATTATTCTTGAAATAATCTTAATGAGGTCCTCTAATTGCAAAAGTCTATGCTCAGGATCGTTAGGAAAATCTAAACCGAGTGTCTGATTTAATTTAAATCTTCCTACCGGCCCCAAACTATATCTTCGTTTATTGAAAAACATTGCATTTATTAGGGATTTTGCATTCTCAAGAATTAAGGGCTCTCCTGGTCTCATCTTTTTGTAGACCTCAAGACAAGCCTCATCATAGCCATTTGAAGGATCCTTAGCTAGTGTTGCCTCTGTATAGTTAATTTCTGGGTTTGTTTCTGCATCTGCAAAGGCATCTCTAATATCATCGTCTGTTTCTAAACCAAGTATTCTAAGAAGAGTTGTGGCTGTAATCTTCCTTTTTCTGTCTATTCTAAGAGTTAACACCCCAGTCCTTCTAGATGTTTCAAATTCTAACCAAACACCACTTCTTGGAAGAACTTTAGCACCTGCTAAAAACTGACCCGTAACTGGAGAATACTCACCTGTAAAAAGAACTCCCTCGGCCCTAATTAATTGGTTAATAATGATTCTTTCTACCCCATTAATAACAAAAGTCCCCTTTTCTGTCATAAGGGGAATATCACCCATATATATTTCATGGCTCTTTTTCTTTTTGTTAATGGGATCTTCTATAGTCGCTTTTACATACCAGGGGGCGTCGTAGTTTCTACCGGTTCTTTTGGCCTCCTCTTCGGAGATGTTCTCCTTGTCTATTCTTGGGTGTGTAAGCTTAACAATCCAACCTCTTCCTGAAGTATCTTCAATAGTTCCTAGTTCATCTAGGACTTCGTTCAAACCCTGTCCTCTCAACCAATTATATGACTCTAATTGCACACCTACAAGGTTAGGTATAGGAAGGGCTATTTTTCTTTCAGAAAAGGTTTCTCTCATTAGATTTTATGTATAAAAACAGGTCAAACTATATATTACTACTTTTTTTGATACTTTTTAATATTTATTTTAGTTTCAACCAAAACAGAGTTTATCTCGTCAAGGTAACCTGAGATTTTGTTGAAACTACGGCACTTTTTGGAACAGAGCGAAAATTACCACATAGAGTATAGCTTGTCAATACTTAATTTACGAAGCCTACACGAGAAATTGGCCAAAACCTAAAAATTACTCTACCAATTATCTTTTTCTCCTCCACTAAGCCCAAAACTCGACTATCAAGGGAAGAATCTCTGTTATCGCCTAAAAGGAGATACTTTTCATCCCCAACTCTAAGAGACCTTCCTTCCTTTATTACCGAGCTTCCTGCAGTACAAACTTCCTCAGAAAGGTATGTTTCATCAAGTTCAAACTTTTCACCTTCCCTTGATATTAAAACCTTACAATCTATTATTTTAATAATATCTCCAGGAATACCAATTATTCTTTTGATGTAGTGCTTAGAGTCATCTCCAGGAGGATAAAACACTACTACCTCCCCTCTTTCAAACTCCCTAAGTCTCTTTGTTATCTTATCAACAAGTATCCTTTCCCCGGAATAGAAGCTAGGTTCCATACTAGCACCATAAACAACTTCAATACTCGCAATTAATACGTATAATATTAGAATAACCACTAGAGAGGTTAAAAAGGTTTCAACAAGTTCTAGTAAAAAATTTTTAATCTTCATATTTTTAAATCACTATATATAATAACAATGTAATGGAAAAAGTAGAAACTATAAAGGACCTAGGAAGACTTCTTAAAAAAAATCTAGTATTTTTTTTAATTCTGGCTGTAACTATAGTTATTGCCTATGGAAATTTAGCAAATGGAGAATTCTTAAATCTCGATGATAACACTGGAATTATTTATAACCAGGACCTAAGAAATTTCGAAGGTACTGTAAAAAAATTATCATTAGGACCTATTTATGCAGCTACCATTATAAAACTGTTTGGAGTGACTCCGTCAGCATTTCATGTTGGTTCTATTATCTTTCATATCATAGACACTATATTAATCTTTGTACTTGCATATTTGCTTATAGGAAAAAGGGGGGCTGTGGTAACAAGTCTCTTGTTCGCCCTACACCCTGTAAATAGTGAAACTGTAGGTTGGATTTCAAGCAGAGGATACCTCATCAACTCCATCTTTATATTCACCACCTTAATTTCATTTGTAATATATAAAAATTCTAAGAATAAAAAGTTCCTATATGCTTCAATGGGTATCTTTGCTCTTAATCTTCTTTCTATGCGCGACCCTTGGTCACTAATTACTCCTTTCATAATAGTAGCTTTAGACCAATTCGTATTTGAAAAAAAGATCGAGTGGAAAAATATTAAATTTTATATTCCCTATGCCATTGTTTCAGTTGCATTCGTTATGCTTAATGTTGTACCAGAACTTCAAAGTAGAGTTGAGGTACTTGAAACTAAGCACTACCTAGATGTAGAAGGAGCAACACCACTATTAAATAGAATTCCCTACACAATTGCTATGGCAACTAGGCTCTTAGTTTTTCCTCTAAGACTTAGTATTTATCACGAAGGAAAAGTAATTACGAGTTTTAACTACGCAATGATGGTGCTTACAGCAATTGCCGTTGTTTGGGCAATTATTAAACTAATCAAAAAGGAGAGAATGTTAGCTGGATTTGGAATGATAATCTTTTTATCAATGCTTCCTAGTTTTAGCCCCATTCTTATTGCTTGGTCTATTGCAGAAAGATACCTATATATAGCTTCAGCATTCTTTTCTATGATCGTAGCAGTACTAATCTTTAGGGCAGAGAAAAAAACAGATATGAAAGACTTAACAGCAGTACTAGTTACAATCATACTTATCTTCTATTCAGTTAGAACAATTTTAAGAACAAATGATTTGAAAAATAGTAAAAATCTATGGTATGCAACTATGAAAACAGCCCCATATAGCTACCGTGTGTATAACAACTTAGGAGATGTATACGCAAACGAAGGAAACTATGATCTAGCAATAGAAAACTTCAAGAAATCAGTAGCATTAAGACCAAACTATGCAGATGCAATACATAATATTGGTTTTTCATATCTTCAAAAGGGAGATCTTGAAAAAGCTAAGCAGTACCTTCTTCAGTCCTATAAAATGAACCCACTTTTATATCAAGCTGCATATAAGTTAGGATTTATTTCTTATAAAGAAGGAAACCTCCAAGAGGCTAAGACATACTTTGAGCAGTGTCTTCAACTAGCCCCAGGAAATGCAGACTGTACAGTAGCTCTCCAAACTACTACTCAGGCTTTAGGGAATTAGTCATTCTTTCCATGGCACTTCTTGTATTTTAGTCCACTCCCACATGGACATGGATCGTTTCTACCGACCTTCTCTACATTTGACTCTACCTTCTCAACCTTAAACTGTCTTCCAGAAGAATCCACAACTTTAGATTCTTGTTCTTGAACCTGAGCTGCTTCTTCTGAAACTCCTGATTCAAACTCACCCTTTTGATATTCAACATTCTTAGGTAGCACTGCTGCCTCTCTTTGTGGAGTTACTTCCCTTGATACGGCAGAGAGTCTCTCCCCAACCATTGAATAAACTCTTGAAAGAAGTACTTCAAATCTCTCATGCCCCTCTCTTTTGTATTCAACCATTGGATCTCTTTGAGCATACCCTCTAAGACCAATTCCCTCTCTAACTTGATCCATATCAACAAGATGTGCCATCCACAACATATCTATTACAGGCAGGGAAAGTCCTGCAACCACTTTAAGCCAGTTATCAGCACCAAATAAATTCTCTTTTTCCTCCCAAACTTTTCCATCAAAAGAAGAATTCTCTGAAAGTTTACCTATTACCCAATCTTTGTGATCTGCATTTCCTTCACTTAACTCAAGTAACCTTCTCCTTAGCTTATAAACTACCTCTCTATGAGTGTTCATAATGTCATCCATCTCAACCAATTGCTTTCTTCTATCAAAGTTAAACCCCTCTACTCTCTTTTGAGCATTTTCTATAGCTTTTGAAACAATTCCAGCCTCAAGTGGAACGTTTTCTTCAAGTCCAAACTTATCCATAATTCTTTGGACCTGTTCCCCACCAAAGATTCTCATTAAGTCATCTTGAAGTGATACAAAGAATCTAGATTCTCCAGGGTCTCCCTGTCTTCCTGATCTTCCTCTTAGCTGATTATCAATTCTTCGAGACTCATGCCTCTCAGTACCAATAACATAAAGGCCACCAACCCCTTTTATCTTTTCTTGAGTACCTTCCTCAGATGGATCTCCCCCTAAGATAATGTCAACACCACGACCTGCCATGTTAGTACTTATTGTTACTGCTCCCTCTCTTCCAGCCTGAGCAATAATTAAAGCCTCTCTTTCATGGTTTTTAGCATTTAGTATTTCGTGAGAAATCTTTCTTCTCTGAAGAAAGTTATGTAAGAGCTCACTTCTCTCAACAGATGTAGTACCAACTAGAACTGGTTGGCCTTTTTTGTGTCTTTCTTCTATTTCATCTGCCACAGCCTTAAACTTAGCAGCCTCAGTCTTATAAACAACATCATTCTGGTCCTTTCTTACTATTGGCTTATTTGTTGGTACAACAACAACATCAAGTTTATATATCTTATAAAACTCTTCTGCTTCTGTAGCTGCAGTACCAGTCATACCAGCAAGTTTTGTGTACATTCTAAAGTAGTTCTGATATGAAATTTCAGCCAGGGTTTTACTTTCCTGTTGAATGGTTGCACCTTCTTTAGCTTCAATTGCTTGATGGAGTCCATGGCTAAATCTATTGCTTGGTAGAAGTCTTCCAGTAAATTGATCGACAATAACAACACTACCTCCTTTAACAACATAGTCCTTATCTTTAACATACAAAGTATTAGCGACTAAGGCCTGCTCAATAAGGTGAACCATCTCAAAGTCTTGTTCATAAAGATTTCCCACTCCAACTAATCTCTCTACTCTTCTAACTCCAAGGTCAGTAAGAGTTGCATTTCTAAATTTCTCATCAACTTCATAGTCAGAATCTTTTTGAAGAGATTTAATAATTTTATTTACTTGGTGATATCTCTCAGAAGGTTTTGTATCTGGTGCAGAGATAATAAGAGGAGTACGAGCAACATCTATTAATATTGAGTCAGCTTCATCAACAATGGAGTAGTTGTGAATGCCCCAATCTCCATTTGGGTTTGTCTGTACCATGTCTGATAAGCCCCTAACCATATTGTCACGAAGGTAGTCAAACCCAAACTCATGGTTTGTACCGTATGTAATATTACATTGATATACTTTTTGTCTTGCAACTTCCTTTAAATGAATGCCAAAAACATCACCAAACTCAGTTCCTTCATACTCAGGATCATAAATAAAAGCTTTTTCTTGCGTAATAACTCCAACAGTAACTCCCAGTACCTCGTAAACACGTCCCATCCACCCAGCGTCACGTCTTGATAGGTAATCGTTTGGAGTAACTAGATGAACTCCTCTACCAGTAAGGGAGTTTAGGTAAAGAGGAAGTGTGGCAGTTAAAGTTTTACCTTCACCAGTTTTTTGTTCAACGACCTTACCTTGATGAAGTGCTATGCCGGACATAATTTGTACATCGTAGTGTCTTTGTTCTAAAGATCTAACAGCAGCCTCTCTAACTAGTGCAAAGGCCTCAGGCAAAATCTTGTCCAAGTACTTCTCCTGCTCATTAAAAGACATCTCTTTGAGTTCTTCTTTCCACTTCTGGGTCTTTGCTTTTATCTCACTATCAGAAAGCTTCTTAGTTTCTTCTTCAAGAGAGTTTATCCTTTCAACAATAGGCTCTACAGCCTTTAATTGTTTCTTGTTAGGATCAAAAAGTTTACCAAACATAACACAATGATTATATCATCGAAGAAATTAAAAGAGTGCTGTCAAAAGAATTAATGCAAGGACTACTCTGTATAACACAAAGGGATGCAGACTTTTACTCTTAACAAAGTTAAGTAGAAATCTGATCGCAAATATTGCTGTTCCATAACTAGCTAAGAACCCAACTACCAGTGGTTGGTAATTAAGGGAAGAAAGATTAGAAAATGAACTTCCTATCTCAAATAGACCTGCTGCAATAACAATAGGGATTGAAAGCAAAAATGAAAACTTTGTGGCGTGCTCTCTGTTTAATCCGAGAAACATTCCTCCTGATATAGTACTTCCTGATCTAGACACTCCTGGGAAAAGAGCAAGGGCTTGAAATATCCCTACCCCAAAAACCTGTTTTATATCTAGTTCATCTTTTGATAGTAACCTCTTCTTCTGAACTTTTTCTGCCAAAGCCATGAGTATACTTCCAAAAAGAAGGGAGATCACAATAATTAGCACCCCTCGAACATCATTCTCAAAGAAATCTCTTAAAAAGTACCCTATCAATCCTGCTGGGATAGATCCAATTAATAGTTTATAGCCAAAGATCGAATCTTCTGAATATTCCTTAAATGTTAATCCTTTTGAGGAAAGGTCTTTAACTAATGAAGAGATTATGTTTCCAATTTCTTTTCTAAATACTACTAATAAAGCAAGAGCTGTTCCTAGATGGACTGAAGTATCAAAAACTAGTGGTTGTTGGGGCCAGTCTAGAAAACTTGGAATAACTGCAAGATGTCCTGATGAGGAAATGGGGAAAAACTCTGTAATTCCCTGTATTATTCCTAATATTAAAGCTTGAAGTAGGCTCATAATTAGTTACACTCTACCATAAATAAGAATGTTATCTGAGTTAGAATACCCCGCCACTACTTCTGTCCTCACATCTTTCAGGTGATCCTCTAGATATTCTGAAAAGAGGTCTGCCCCCTCTTGAAACTCTGTAGTGTAGTTTCTGTTAAATACAATTAGACCACTGGGTTTAACTAATCTTTTTAGATGGACAATGAAATTTCCTGTTTTTATTAGATCTGGAGATGAGTTACCAACAAATATATCTACGATAGCTACATCAAATTCATTTTTTTCCAAATCATTCTCATCAGGTTCCACCACTACCCTTAAGGCATCGTCTACTATTATTCTGTGTTTAGGAATTGAATCAATATTATAGAATTCCCTAGCTATCTCTACCATCTGAGAATCAATATCTACACTCACAACCTCTGGGTCTTCAAATTTCATAGAGATTAGCTTTTGCATTGTTCCCCCACCTAATCCTAAAACTAAAAAATTATCTGCGTCAGGTACTTCTCTTTTGACCAAATCTACCACCTTACCGGTAAAGAGCTTTCCACAAGCAGGAGAATCATAATTTACAGATTGAATGTACCCATCCACTGTTAATCTCAATGTTTTCCCAACTTTAATTATCTTTATATCTGGATTATATTTTGAAGAACCTTGATATATAACTTCAGGAGGTTTCAACTCACTGAATATACTCATTTAGTTTTAGACTTAATTTTATTAAAGCCAGTATATTTTCTTAGTACTTTTGGAATTGTTACAGAACCATCTGAATTTTGATAATTTTCAATCACTGCAGCAATTATCCTAGGCGTTGCAATAACTGTGTTATTAAGAGTATACACAAACTTGGTATCCCCATCTTTCGTCTTATACTTTATGTTTAATCTTCTAGACTGAAAATCTAAAAAGCTTGAGTCAGAGTGAGTCTCCCTATAAACCTGCTGTGATGGAAACCATGTCTCCATATCATACTTCTTTCTCTGCCCAGCACCGATATCTCCAGTACACATCAAAAGAACTTGATAAGGAAGTTTAAAATCTTTTATTATCTTCTCAGAAAAGGAAAGCATCCTTTCATGCCACTCACGAGACACTTCCTCATCTGCCTCACACAAAACTACCTGCTCTACTTTATAAAATTGATGAAGTCTAATGATTCCCTTTGTATCTTGTCCGTATGTTCCGACCTCTCTTCTAAAACAGGGGCTAATAGCGACAAGCTTAACTGGTAAATCCTCTTCTTTTAAAGTTTCCCCTGCATAATATGAGGTCAAAGAAACCTCTGCGGTACCAATTAACGCCTTATCATCAACCTTGTAGTGGTCTTCTTCTCCCCATGGAAAGTACCCAGTTCCTGTGAAAAATGCTGGATTTACCATCCAAGGAACAGAAAGTGGCGTAAAACCCTGTCTTTGCATATATTCAAAAGCATATCTTAGGATAGCCTGCTCTAAGACTGCCCCCTCATTTTTAAGAAAGTATCCTCTGAAACCTGCTATCTTCACACCCCTATCGGTATCAATGATGTCTAGTGACTTTCCAAGTTCTAAATGATCCTTTGGAGTAAAATTAAACTTTGGCTTCTTTCCTCCTGTCTTAAATACAACATTTTCAGAATCATCTTTTCCTACAGGAACGTCTTCCGCTGGAATATTTGGTACCCAAAGCATCATCTCATCATATTTGACTTGAAGTGTATCTAATTCTTTATCCTTTTCCTGAAGCTCCTCTTTTATCTTTTTAGCCTCATCTAAAAGATTATCTTTTTCTTCTTTTATTGCTTTGGATATCTTTTCAGATATGGTATTTCGTTGGTTTCTTAGGCTTTCTACCTCTTTTAGTACTTCTAAATAGCTATCATGAAGCTTTATTAATACGTCTATATCAACTGTTCCTTCAAGCTGCTTATCCTTTAAAGCTTTTATTACTTTCTCTTTATTTTCCCTTATAAAATTAATATCTAGCATCCTTTATATTAAAGCCGTTTTTTGTTGCATTTTCAATATATAATGGTAACATAGGATGCATGGCTCTAGATCTGTAAACCTGTCTTTAAGTTGTTATTGACGTAAATTCCAGGCTTTGATACAATCTAGCGCGTCGTTTATTTAATGAGTACAAAGGATACAGTTACAAAAGACGGTAAAGTTGTAGAGACTCTAATGAGCGGAATGTTCAAAATTCAGTTCGATGATGAAACTGAAGCTTTGGCCATGATATCAGGGAAAATGAGGAAAGCTCATATTAGGGTTTTGGTAGGAGATAAAGTTCGTGTAGAATTTTCTCCTCATGACCTCACTAGAGGTAGAATTACTTACCGTTTAAAGTAAATTTAATATAAATATGAAAGTTAGAGCATCTGTAAAACCAATTTGCAGAAATTGCAAAGTTATAAGAAGAAAGGGCGTGGTTAGGGTTATTTGTAAGAGAAATCCTAAACACAAGCAAAGACAGGGTTAATATGCCAAGAATTAAAGGTGTGGACATACCAGAAGGTAAAAGAATAGAAGTATCACTAACTTATGTTAAGGGTATTGGTTTAACAACCTCACAAGAAATATTAAAAAAAGTAGGTATAAACCCTGATACAAGAGCAAAAGATCTAAAAGATAGCGAAGTTGCTAACATCACTAAAACTATCAACGAAATGGAAGTTAGTGTTGAGGGAGAACTTAGAAGAGAAGTAACTCAAAATATCAGAAGATTAAAAGAGATTAAAAGCTACAGAGGTTTAAGACATCATCTTGGTCTACCAGTCAGAGGCCAAAGAACAAGAACTAACGCTAGAACAAGAAAAGGTAAAAAGAAAACTGTAGGAGGTTTAAAGAGAAAATTAACTAAGACATAATGCCAAAAGGTAAAAAGAAAACAAAAAAGAATATTACACCAAGTGGTAAAGCATACATTACTGCTGGTATGAATAATACTATTATTACTATTACAGATAATGGGGGTAACACCCTCTTTTTTGGTAGTTCTGGAAAAGTTGGTTTCAAGGGTAGTAGAAAGTCTACTCCATATGCTGCAACTAAAGCTGCGGAAAAGGTTGGAGCAGAAGCATTTGATGCTGGTATGAGAGAACTATCCGTTTTTATTAAAGGTCCAGGACTTGGAAGAATATCTTCTGTGAAGGCACTTAAGGCTTCCGGACTTAATGTTGTATCTATTTCTGATCAAACCCCTATGCCACATAATGGGTGTAGACCAAAGAATAAGAGAAGGATGTAATATGGCAAGATACACTGGACCAAAATGTAGATTATGTAGAAGAGAGGGAATGAAACTTTACTTAAAAGGCGCTAGATGTGATTCTGAGAAGTGTGCTTTTGAAAAAAGACCTCAGCCCCCAGGACAACATGGACTAGGAAGAAGAAGAAGAAACCAATCTGAATATGGAAAGCAGCTTAGAGAAAAACAAAAAGCAAAAAGAATATATGGGCTTTTAGAAAGACAGTTCAGAAAATATGTTGAAGAATCTTTAAAAATGAAAGGGATTGCTGGAAACGCTTTAATGCATAAGTTAGAGTCTAGAATTGATAATATGGTATACAGAAGTGGTTTGTCTGTTTCTAGAGCACAAGCAAGACAATTTGTTAGAAGAGGACTATTCTTAGTGAACGATAAGGAAGTTAGAACACCATCACAACAATTAAAACCAGGTGATATAATAAAACCCGTTAGTTTTGAGAAGCTTCATCTAAAAGAAGGCTTCGTACTGCCTGAATGGATTAGTGCAAACGTTAAAGAAAAGTATGTAAAATATTTAAGGTTACCTACATCGGATGACCTTCAGGAAAGAATAGATGTTCAATCTATAATTGAGTTCTATTCTAGATAAATTTTTAAGGAGGATTTTATGGAAGTTACAAAAGAAAATTTAAAAGTCAAAGAGATAGAAGAAAAGGGAAATAAAGGATCATATTCTTTTGAACCCCTACCAACAGGTTTTGGTTACACACTTGGTAATGCTCTAAGAAGAGTTCTTTTAACAAGTATTGAGGGAGCAGCTATAACCCAAATCAAAATACCCAGTGTTAGTCATCAATTTACAACCATCCCTGGTGTAAAAGAGGATGTTGTTGAGCTAACTTTAAATCTAAAAAAAGTTAGATTTAATATTCACTCTGATGATCCTGTTATAGCCTCTATAGTCAAAAAGGGTGGTGGAGAAGTTACTGCGAAAGATATTGAAGTTCCCGGGGAATTAGAAGTCATGAATAAAGATCAACATATTGCAACCCTAGCTGACTCTAAATCAAGCATTGAGATTGAGCTCATCGTAGAACCAGGTGTTGGATACTCCCCCATGGAAGAGAGACAAACACAAAAAGTTGGAGTTATTGTTATGGACGCCCTTTTTTCTCCTGTACTCAATGCAAATTACCAAGTAGAACCAACAAGATTCGGTGGAAGAACTGACCTTGATAAGATAATTATTAATATAGAAACAGATGGGAGTGTTTCTCCAAAAGAAGCGATAGTTAAGGCTTCTCAAATTCTTAAAAACTACTATAGTACTTTCGAAATCTGGCAAACAGAGCCTGAAAAAGAAGAAGAGATTCGAGTTAAAAAAGTAGGACCCTCAGAAGATATTTCTGTAGATGAGCTTCCTCTTCAAACTAGAACTATAAATGCACTTAAAAAGAGTAATATCGAAACACTTCATCAACTAGCAGAAAAGAATGATGAGGATCTTGCTGATATTAAGAATGTTGGTGAGAAATCACTCTCTGAGATTAAGGATCTTTTAGAAAAAGAGGGTTTTAGAGAATAGGAGAGCTTCATGAGACATAGGGTAACAAAAAAGATATTGGGAAGAGATAAAGAACACAGAAAAGCCCTTATGTCTAACCTCTCATCTCAGCTTATTGAACACGGAAAGATAAACACAACCTTATCAAAGGCCAAGGTTTTAAGACCTTTTGTTGAGAAACTTATCACTAAAGCTAAAAAACCTCATAAAGGTGGGGATAAGCTGGTTAAGTTCAACACTGTAAAGGACCTTAGAAAGTATCTAAGAAACGAAGAAACAATTAAAAAACTTATTGAAGAAGTAGCTCCAAAATATCTAAACAGAGCTGGTGGATACACAAGGATAGTTAAAACCGGTGAAAGAGATGGAGACAAAGCTCCTACAGCTAGAATTGAATTGGTTAAGGGAAAGGAAACCAAAAAGGAAGAGGTGAAGAAAGCTTCTCCAAAGAAAAAGGTAGAAAAAAATGAAAAATAATACAACCGTACCTAAAATGAAAGATAGAGAGCTTAAATGGCACTTAGTTAATGCAGACGGCAAAGTGTTGGGAAGAATGGCAACCGAAGTTGCATCCCTTCTCATAGGAAAAGACAAAGTGCAGCAGGTTCCCAATCAAAACTGGGGGGATAAAGTTGTTGTAATTAATGCAGAGAGAATTGGTGTTACAGGAAAGAAACTAAAAGATAAGCTCTATCACAGACACACAGGATATCCAGGTGGTTTAAAGACAGAAGCCTTAGAAAGTTTAAAAAAAAGAAGACCTACTGAGGTTATTAGGAAAGCTGTAAAAAGAATGCTTCCTGATAACAAGTTAAAAAAGGAAAGAATAGCTAATTTATATGTTTACGTAGGGGATAAACACCCTCACGAGGCACAGTTTAGTGCTAAAAAAGAAGATGCCAGAGGAAAATAAGAAAGAAACAACCGAAGAAGTAGTGATAGAAACACCTAAAAAGCCTAAGAAGCTTAAAAAAGGTTTTATCTCAGGCACTGGTAGAAGAAAAACAGCTACTGCAAGAGTATTTTTATGGCAATCCAAGGGCGAATTTACTGTTAATGATAAGCCTATTACAGAATACTTCCCTTCTGAGGTAGATCAGCTTGAGTGGGTTAGGCCATTCCATACTGTTGGAGTAGCCCATCCTGAAGCCAAGTTTTCTGCAAGTATAAAAGTAGCAGGATCTGGAAAGTCAGCACAGCTTGGGGCCGTGGTTCACGGAATATCAAGAGCTTTAGCTACACTTAGTGAAGAAAATCAAAAAGCCTTAAGAAAAGATGGTCTACTCACAAGAGACCCAAGAATGGTAGAAAGAAAGAAGTATTACCTACACAAGGCTAGAAAAAGACCTCAATACTCAAAGAGATAATTCACTCTCCTATCAATATGTTTTCTATTTCCCCTAGAGAATTCTTTATTTGTTGTATTTTTAGCTCCAAATCTGTCTTTTTCTCATCTTTTAGTTGTAAAAAACTGGTATCATATGTGTCTGCTATCCTTTCTATCACATGCAATGGTGGTACTGAACGCCCGGTTTCATAAGAAGATACCGCCTTCCCAGAAATACCCACTTTTTTACCAAAACGCTCTTGAGATAGATTATATTCTTCACGGACCTGCCTGATCTTTTGACTTAGCTGTCTCATATTCCACTCTCGGTAGAGGGAGATATATTGATACCCCCATTGCAATAACCTACATTGTATCCACTAAATATTAATTCTTGGTTAAAAGGGGGTGATTTATATGAAAAGAAAACATTTTATGTATGGGTTTACTACCATCTTGATACTAGTAGCAGCAGGTATTGTGTACGCAGCTTTTTCTGATGAGGGAACAGTACTGGGGTCATCCTTTAGTGTAGCAAGTGCCGATGTAAAGATTATGTCCGATCCTACCCAAGGCACCAACCCTGCTAACTTAGTCGATGAAATTGCGGGGCCCTCATTTGATAACATTGGTCAAACATGGCAACAAGATTACCCAATAAAATTAGTTAATGGTGGAACTACCTCATTATCGATGATGTCTAATGCAGATTATGAAACCATAAATGATCCTCAAGATATTAGGCAAGATATCTATGCAGAGATCTTTGAGTGGTCTGATGCAAACAACGACGGAGTTGCAGATCCTGGGGAATACCCGAACAGTTTAGGAAAGAAAACCATTGTGAAGTGGAAAACCGAAGGAATTGCTTTGGGTAATTTTAATCCCGGGCAAGCAAAACCTTTAGTTATTAGATTCTCTACAGAAAATATGAGTGAGACAAAGCAAGGGGCTACTGCACTGTTTGATTTTGTGTTCGAAGCAATAGAAATGTAAGGGTATAATTAGCTATATGAGTGAGAAACTAGATAAAAGATTAGAACAACTCAAAAATACTCTTCAGATAGAAGATAAGAGAAGGCAAATTAAGGATCTAAAAGAAAAACTTGGTGAAGAAGAAGTGTGGAAAAATTGGGAAGAGGGGCAGAATTTATCAAAGGAATTAGGTGTTTTGGAAACAGAAATTGAAGATTATGAGATGTTAAAAATGTATGCAGAAGAAGACGATACGAAGAAGTTTGAAGAAGAAATTAGAAAGCTTGAATTAAAAACTTTCCTTTCTAGTGACCACGATAATTCTAACGCCCTTCTCTCAATACATGCAGGACAAGGTGGCACAGAGGCTATGGATTGGTCTGAAATGCTTCTCAGAATGTATAAAAGATATGCAGAGATAAAAAACTGGGATGTAAAAGAGATAACAAGAGCTCCGGGAGAAGAGGCAGGAATTAAAACAGCAGTATTAGAGATAGAAGGATCCTATGCTTATGGATTCCTAAAAAATGAAGGTGGCGTTCACAGGCTTGTTAGACAGTCTCCATTTAATGCAGATAACTTAAGACAAACTTCTTTTGCCTTGATAGAGGTAATTCCAATTATTGAAGAGAATATAGAAATAGAGATAAAAGATGAGGATTTGGAGTGGGATTTCTTTAGATCAGGGGGTAGAGGAGGCCAAAATGTTAATAAAGTATCTACTGCAGTAAGAGTAAAACACATACCTACCGGAATAATTGTGGAGTGCCAAGAAGAAAGGCACCAAGGTAGAAATAGAGAGAAAGCCCTAAAGATTCTTAGGTCTAAACTTTATCAGAAAGAACAAGAAAAGATGGAAGAAGAAAAAGGAGAGCTTAAAGGAGACTATAAAACTCCTGGTTGGGGAAACCAGATTAGAAACTATGTACTTCACCCATATAAGCTTGTTAAAGATTTAAGGACCAACGTGGAAAGCACAGACCCAGAAGAAATATTAAATGGAAATTTGGATGTTTTTATTGAGGCGGAGATAAAACTTTAGCCTATTAGAAGCTTTAATCCCAAGATTACAACGATCGCAAATAAAAGAAATACTACATTTTTCATTATATCTGTAGAAAATTCCTTGTTATTCATCTAAACTCTCTGATACTTCCCCTTCATCAAGAACTATCCCTTCAATATTTTTATCTGGTATGGAAGAGATTAATACCTCTCTCCCTCTACTACCACTAACTGGAGGACCAATAACCTCTTTTTCTTCCATTTCATCAATAATTCTTGCTGCTCTTGCATATCCTATGGATAATTTTCTTTGGAGAAGAGATGCTGACGCTTTATCCGCCGATATAACTATCTCTACAGCATCATCAAAAAGCTCATCTACATCACTTCCCCAAGTCTTAGAACCATTTCCTCTTCTCGCGTTTGTAGGAGTTACAAGCACCTCTTCTTTATAATCAGGCTCCATCCCCTGCTTTTTAAGATATTCAACTAGCGACTCTATCTCCCTATCTGAGATAAAGGCTCCTTGAAGACGAGTTGGTTTTAAAAGATCCGGAGGAACAAAAAGCATATCTCCTTTACCAAGAAGTTTTTCTGCACCAGGCTGATCAATAATTACTCTTGAGTCAACCTGACTTAGTACCTGAAACGCTGCTCTACAAGGAATATTTGCTTTTATAAGACCAGTAATAATATCTGTAGATGGTCTCTGAACAGCCATAACAAGATGAATTCCTGTGGCCCTAGCAAGTTGAGCTATTCTTATGATACTTTTTTCTATTCCCGCTGGATCTCTAGTCATTATGTCACTTAATTCATCAACCACTATTAGAATATATGGCATAACTTGGATCCCTGATTTCTCATTGTATGCGTCAATATTTCTGACTTTTGCCTGTTCAAAAAGTTTGTATCTTTTTGTCACTTCAGCATCAGCCCATCTAAATACTGATGGAGCCTTTTCCATATCAGTAACAACAGGTGTTAAAAGATGTGGAATACCCTGATAGTGAATAAGCTCTACCCTCTTTGGATCAACAATAATTAGTTTTACTTCAGATGGAGTAGCTCTATACAGTATCGAAAATAACAAATTATGAATAAAAACAGATTTTCCAGAACCAGTAGTTCCCGCAATTAGAAGATGGGGCATTTTTCCAATGTCATAACCTAGAACCTTACCTGAAACACTTTCCCCAAGAACAATTCCAAGCTTTGACTTCATACTCTTCATGGTGTCTGAAGTAATGAGATGTTTGAAGGAAACTAACGTTCTATTTGTGTTTGGTACTTCAATACCAATAGCTGATTTACCAGGAATTGGGGCTTCTATTCTTACTGATCCAGTTGGAGATGCTAAAGCCAATGCCAAGTTATCCTGAAGACTTGAAATTCTTGAGATCTTTGTGACAGACTTTGGTTTAACAACATATTGGGTGACAGAAGATCCTACTCTAACGTCGGCCACCTCAACCTCAACACCAAAAGACTTAAGAGTACCTTTAATTATTTTTATTCTCTTTTCAACATCAGAATCATCTTTCATTTTTGGTGGTGGATCCGATAACAACTCAAGGGGAGGATACTGCCAAATCTTGTCTGAAGGAAATGAAGAAAAACCTAATGATGGTTGGGAATTAATTTCCCCTGGTACTGCAGAGTCTCCTCCTGGCCCACGTTGGGGCTCCGCCATAGAAGGAACAATTTCAAACGAAGGCTCGCCCTCATCTTCTTCCTCCTCATCTTCCATAACAGTGAGTTCCTCAGACCCCATTGTATCCACAACCTCAACATCTCCCTCTTCTTTCACTTTCTTTTTAAAAGGAAAAATCTTTTTTAGAATCTCAATAAACTTACCAAAGACCTTACTCTCACTTAGAAGTTTTATGATTCTATCAAAAGAAATATTAAAAAGAAGAATACCGGAAATCACTAGAAGTATTAATATTATGAGTACTCCACTAACCTTGCCTACGCTTGAGACTAATATACCTACTGATCTATACCCAAATAGTCCTCCACCCCCTCCTTTAATAGCTACTTCGTAGGCTTTTTCTTCAGAGATAAAAATGTGAAAAAGAGTAGAAAGGGAAAATAACATCAAGCCCAAGGAAAGTAAAATTCTTCCTTCCTTGAACTTAATTTTTAACTTATCAACAAATAAAGCCCCTACGCTTGCAAGTAAAAAAGGAAAAATGATTGCTGCATTACCAAAAATCTTTTGAAGAAAACCCAAAACCTTAGAATTTACATAGTAAGAAGAGGCAAAAAAGGATACCAAACTAATAATAGCAAGTAGTAGAAAAACCAGAGCAATAACGGACCTAACAGTATCTGGTCTTATCTTAAATCTGAACTTAAATTTTCTACGTCTACCCCTAGGCATTGAATCTATGATATCAGAGTTTTTCCTTGTCTTAAAGCTATATAGTGATGAAATGAACTATGACAAGGGGGCTCATTCCTGTCTGCTTGTATAAAAAGTTACGAATATCAGATTCTAACTTTTTCTTGTTATCTGAGATATTTTTTGATTTAGAAGACATCTTTGCTAGTTTCTTCGATATATGTTTTTTAGACTTATCCATCAATTCTTTTGATCCCTTAACGTATATAAAACCTCTCGTAATAATTTCAAGCTTTCCTGAAAAAACAATACCTTTTTTAGAGACAGGGACAGCAACAACAAACACACCGTCGTTACAAAGATGATTTCTATCGTCTATAACAATAGGATCAAGCTCTTCTGCTTTAGAACCATCAAGATACACAGGTTTTGTGTTATAGTGTTTACCTTTTTGTGCTTTTCCACCAGAAAACTCAACGGAGTCACCTTCTAAACACTCAAATACTTGGTTTTTTGAGAATCCGAGCGTTTCTAGGAATTTAGTATAAAATCTCATTTTTGTAATAGTTCCACCAATTGGGATAAAGTATTTAGGATGAACAAGCTTAACCATTCTCCCAATATCATCTCTTCTAGCATGACCTGAGACATGAAGGTTGTCTTGAATTTCACCGTAAACTATCTCTGCCCCTTTTAATGTCAATGCATCCATTACCTTTTCTACCATCACTCCTGTTCCAGGCGGCGCAGGATCCCCAGAAAAGATTACTAAAGCATCCTCCTGCAAAGAAATGTCTCTGTGTTCACCTCTACTTAGTCTATCCAGAGAAGAACCGTGCTGACCATAACAACCAGCTACTAAATAAACTAGCTGTTCTTGAGGATACTTCCTAGAATCTCGTTCTTCAACAAAAAAATCGTCAGGAAAAGGTAAATACCCTAAACTACGTGCAACCCTTACCATCTGTTCGACTGACCAACCACTAGGAACAACTTTTCTTCCGTACTTCTTTGCAGCGTCCATAACTTGATATATTCTCGAGACGTTAGAAGAAATTGTTGTAACAAAAACCTGACGCTTACCTGCTCTTTCAAAAAGCTTAAAAAAAGTTTCTGTGAGTGTTTTCTCACTTTCAGTGTGCCCTTCTTCAGTAACGAGAAGACAATCTGACAAAAGGCACATTACACCATCATCGGCATATTTTTTTATAGCTTCAATATCAATAGGTTTATCCAAAACGGGGGTTGCATCAAATTTATAGTCTGCAATGTGTAAAAATAGTCCCTGAGGAGTCTTTATCGCAAATCCCATTGATTCAGGAACAGAGTGATTGATCCTAAATGCAGATAACTTGAAGGAACCTAGATCAACCTCTCCAGTTGTTGGATCCATCAAATGGTATGTAAAGTCTCTTTTTCCTAAATTCCCGTATCGCTTATCCTTGACCTTAGCTTTTAGAGACTCTCCAACAAGTTTACTTGCATAAATTGGTATATCAGGGAGTTCTTGCAGGAGATTAGGAACAGCTCCCATATGATCTTCGTGTGCATGTGTGATAAAAACACCTTTAATTTTATGTTGATTTTCTATCAAATAAGTGAAGTCTGGAATTAGAAAATCTACCCCAGGCATATCGAAAATATCTGGAAAGCCTATCCCACAGTCTACAATAACCATGTCGTCTTTATACTCATAAACCGCTAGGTTCTTCTGAACCGTTTCAGTTCCTCCAATAAGGATAATTTTTAAACTATCCTTGGAACTGCTTTTCTTATTTTCTTTTACGTTATAAAATCTCACAACTATTAATTCTACAGGCCCAAACCCAGCTGTCCATCATCATCTTGTTCCTCACCATTTCCATTTCCTTCTTCTTTTCCTTCCAAAATATTCCTAGCTTTCTTTAAAACCTCAGGAATTCTTAGGAAATCCTCTCTGAAAGCAGCCATCATAGAACCGTTTCTCAGTGCCGCAGCAGGGTGATAGACAGGATAAACTAAATAACCATCTACTCTTATTAACCTTCCCTTGTCCCTACTAATTTTCCCGTCAGGGTAAAAGTAGTTCATAGCAAATCTACCGAGAGTTACAACTAAAATAGGTTTCATTGTTTTAAGTTGCATATCAAGATATCCTCTACAAGCGGCTATTTCATCGGGAAGAGGATCTCTATTGTCTGGGGGTCTGTGTTTTATTACGTTTCCAATCCATACATCTTCTCTTTTGTAACCAATCTCGCCAAGGAAATTCTCTAAGAGTTTTCCTGCTCTACCAACAAAAGGTCTTCCAGATACATCTTCATAGTATCCAGGAGCTTCTCCAACAAATACAATTTCTGCATTTATATTTCCTTCTCCAGGTACGGGATTTCTAGCAGTCTTAAACAACCTACATTTTGTGCACCCCTTAACATTTGATTTAATTTCTGAAAATGTTTTTTCCTTATCCATCTTTTACTTATTTAGGCAGATAGTGTTTAAGATTCTCAGAAGTAATTACAATCTTTTTAGACTTATTCTCAATAATCTCCTTTGCTACTTTTCTACAAATTGCCTCCAATGTTCTTCCCAAACTTCTTATTCCAGAATCATACCCAAAAGGTCTCACTATTCCAGGCCATAAATCTGGATCAATCTCAAGTTCTTCAGGATTAAGACCAGATTTTTCAAATATTTGTGGTAAAAGATAATCCCTAGCTATTACTATTTTTTCAGCGTCAGTATATGAGGGCATTTTAATAATTTCCATTCTATCCATCAGAGCAGTAGATAGCGTTCCTGTTGTATTTGCAGAACAGATAAATAAAACGTTGGATAGATCAACTGGGTAATCAAGATAGTGATCTCTAAATTCCACATTCTGCTTTGGATCAAGTATTTCAAGCAGAATTGCCATTACGTCGGACCTAAGTCCTTTCTCTCCACTAGCTTTATCTATCTCATCAAGCAAAATTACGGGATTTCTAACACCTGTTTTTATCAACGCTTTTATTATCTGTCCAGTTTCAGCCTCAGGAAAGGCTTTTGATTTTCCTCTAAGCTCTTGTGTGGAACCAATACCACCCATAGCTATCCTCACAAACTTTCTTTGGAGTGTCTCTGCCAGGGAAAATGCCATAGTAGTTTTACCTACGCCCTGTAGACCCACAAGAAGAACAACGGGTGCTGAAGCAATAGCCTCTCTCCCACGCTTCTTGAGTAACATTAAGGTGGCCAGATACTCTAAAATCCTATCTTTTACATATTCCATACCATGGTGGTTTTTATCCAAGATTTCTCTGGCCCCACTAAGCTCAAGGTGATCCTCAGTTTCCTTTATCCAAGGCACTGATGTAACTACCTCAATGTATCTAGCTAGAGTATCAAATTCTGCAGCATAATGACCAATATTAGCCATCCTCTCAAGTCTTTGTACCATCTCAGTTAGCCTCTCCCTAAGTCCCTCTGGTAACCCTTTGGTACCATCTATCTTTTTATTTAACGTATTTAATTCTTTAAATGCGTATTCTTGTACTGATTTTTTCTCTGCCATATTAAAATATAACTAAATAATTTGATCTAATATCCTCAAGGCTTTGGATTAAATTTGAAAATTTCGTAGGGACGTCAGAGTTTTTCAAACCTAAAACATAATTTTTTCCTTTGTCTGTCAAAGATATCATAAATACCTTTCCCTCAGGAGGTAAGTTGTTTTTTATTGAGACATAGCTTGGGTGTAATGATAAATTCTTTGAAATACCTGTCTTTGCGGACCTAACGCTATTTATGACGCTTTCTGATGTAGAAACAACAATAGCTCCCTCCACACTCTCTATATATAAATCTTCATATTCCCCACTAACTCCCCCGTACCCTTCTGCCGGAAAAAAGATAAAGTTCCATATGTATCCTTCTTCTCCAATACTCACAAAGACAGAAAAAAACGAGGAAACCTTACCACTTAGGTTCTCACTAAGGGTAAAGTAATTTGAACCTAGAAACCCAAAATAGTCACTAAATTTACTAAAATCAGAAAACTCGAAATAAAAATCTACATCGTAAGGAGTGTAATTTCTAGCATCGTATTGATTAAAATTTGCTGTGATCATATCCAAGTCACCCTCTTTGGTATTCTTATATGAGATTTTACCCTTTCCACTACTTAGTTGCTGTGTTGTTTTGTCCTCATCACTAGATCTAAAATTCTTAAAGAATACAAAGGCTGCAAAAACTGCTATAAAAACTAATCCTAAACCAATTAGTGTCTTTTTAAATCTAAAGTCGGTAAAGACACTGATAATATCTGAAGGTTTCTTCTTAGAAAGAAAAACTCTGGTATTTCTTACAGATTTTGGGGAAGATTTTAACTCCTCAGGCAACTTTTGACCACAGAAACTACAAAAGTAGCTACTTGAAGCATCTAATTTAGATTTACAACTAGGGCAGGTTCTGACCATCTAGTTATATTATATGTTATCTACGAGTTCTTCTGAAGTTGTTATTTCTTCTTCCACCTTCTCTTCTGTCATCGCTTTTGTTACTATCACCACCAAGTAATGCCTTTTTAGATAAACTTATCTTTCCGTCTCTTTCAACACTTAATACTTTAACTTTTACTGGATCCCCAACCTTAAGAAAATCCCTAACATTTTCAACATACTCATTGGCAATCTCACTAACATGAAGAAGTCCCACTTTTCCAGGTAAAACCTCAACTAGAGCGCCAAAGTCTAGTATCTCCTTAACCTCACCATCTAAAACTTCACCAGGTTTTAATTCTCTAGTAATATTTTTAACAATTTCAAGAGCTTCATTTGCTTTTTCCAGACTTATAGAAGAAATCATAACTTTACCATCTTCTTCAACTGAAATATCCGTTCCAGTCTTTTCTTGAATTTCTCTTATTGTTTTTCCTCCCGATCCAATTACAGTACCAATTTTATCTGGATCAATATTAAGTGAAACAACTTTTGGCGCATATTCTGAAATAGTCCCTTTTGGCTCACTGATAGTCTTTTTCATTTCTTCTAAAACAACAAGTCTTGCCTCTTTAGATTGTTTAATAATTTCAGGAAGAATATTCATAGGGATACCTTTAACTTTGATATCAACCTGAATTCCTGTTACTCCATCTTTAGTTCCAGTCATTTTATAATCCATAAAACCGCTACCATCTTCTTCACCAGCAATATCAGTTAGAATTTTATAGTTAGAAAAGTCATCATCCTCAACAACCAATCCTAGGGCAATTCCTCCAACCATATCCTTTATAGGTACACCTGCATCCATTAGTGCTAGTGTAGATCCACAAGTTGCAGCCATTGAAGAAGATCCGTTAGAAGCAATAATTTCTGATTCAAGCATTATTGTATAAGGAAATTCATCTTGTGAAGGAATAAGGGGTCTTAGTGCCTTTTCTGCAATCATTCCGTGTCCAATTTCCCTACCTTTAGCCCCACCAAACCTCCCTACCTCTCCAACACTATATGGAGGGAAGTGGTAGTAGTGGAGATATCTCTTGTTTCTCTCACCATACATATCTTGGATTAAAAGTTCCTCAGAAGGAGCTCCCAGGGTACAAATTGTGATAGCTTGGGTATTTCCTCTTGTGAAAATTGCACTACCATGAGTTCTTGGTAATACACCAATTCTAGTCCAAATAGGTCTAACATCTTTCAAACCTCTACCATCAAGACGTTTTCCATCTTCCAACACAATCTTTCTAATAACCCTTTTTTCTATTTCATCAAAAGCTCTTAACATATCAACTTTTTTATATGTGCCTTCGTGCTTAGTGAGTATTTCTTCTCTAATCTCATCATATTTTTCTTGCTTTTCACCTATGGGAAGGCCCTCTTTCAAGATCTTTTTTACTTTCTCTTCTGCAACTTCATTTACTGCATCAACAATTTCCTGAGGTAACTTCTTAGATTCATACTCATACTTTTCGGATTTAGGATTTACTTTCTTACCAAAATCTAAAACAAGTTCGAGAATTGGCTTTAAGTTATCTCTAGCAAAGTTCATAGCTTCCAATACTTTCTCTTCAGGTAATACATTAGCCTCAGCCTCACAAGCTAAGAAACGTTGGTCTTCTCCAACAAAAGAAATGATCATATCAAGATCGCTCTTTTCTTCTAGATCAGAGAGATTCGGGCACAAAATAAGCTTATCCTCAATAAACCCTACTCTTGCTGTAGTCATAGGGCCATAACAAGGAACATCACTAGCATATAAAGCTGCAGATGTTGCAACCATCGCCAAAAACTCAGGATCAGCTTCCTCATCTAGAGAAAGAATAGTTAAAGCTACCTGAACTTCATCATAGAAATCCTTTGGGAAAAGTGGCCTAATAGCATGATCTATGGTTCTTCGAGCTATTACCGCCTCATCAGTAGGCCTTCCTTGTCTTTTAACAAATCTAGAACTCTTTATGCTTCCACTTGCATAGAGTTTTTCTTCATATTCAACCCTTAGACCCAAAAAGTCTGCATCGGGTGAAGGATCACCATGTACTACCGTTGCTAGAAGCACAGTATCTCCATAAGTCGCTTTTACTGCCATATCGGCACGCAAAGCTAATTCTCCGGTTTCAAGCGTAAGCTTTTTACCAGCAAACTCTATTTCCTTTTTAATAATTTTATTCATTTTTACTTTTAGTGAAGAGTTGATTAAAAGAGGATTAAGATCCAAAATATTATGCACCTGGTGCACAATACATTACTTCCTAATCCAGGTTTTAAACCTCTTTACACTACCTTTAATTTAATTTTTTACGTGCAATTATTTACCTATTTCTAGCTTTTCAACAAGAGAGTTATATCTTTCTTCATCTCTCTTTTTAAGGTAAGCCAGTAACCTTCTTCTTTTGTTAACCATCTGAAGTAATCCTCTTCTAGAATGGTTATCTTTCTTGTGTTCCTTCAGGTGATCACTCAATTTAATTATCTTCTCACTAATTAGGGAAACCTGAACTTCAGGAGATCCAGTATCACTTTCGTGAATTCTACTCTTTTTGATAATTTTTGCTTTCTTGTCTTTTTGTAAGGTCATATAAAACTACTGAATTCTAGCAAAACAACAGTATTTAATCAAATACTAGACACCTTTTCTTTCAACAATTCCTTTAAGTAAAGACTTTGCTGAGTTTCTATCAAGTTTTAAACCCCATCTTACAGAGTTATTTAGAACTAACAGACTTAAACTTGATTCATCAAGGTCAACGAGGTTAATTTTTCCAAATTTCTGATTATTAGCATTATTATCTAAGTTAACTATGTTTGAACTACTAAATTCACCCTCGAGTTCACTAAAAACCTGTCCAAAATCACTAGGACTTTGTGCCCCAACAGTAAGTATTAGATCAAAATCAAATCCCCTAATTTTTGCCTTAACCTTTTCAAGATCGAAACTTTTACTAACAGGGCTAATAGTTAAGAATAAAACGTCATCTTCAGTTGAATAATGAACTTTAGAGGCTTCTGTACCAGAGTAATCCACAGTAACTACAAGTTCTCTTTGACCAACATTAGTGGTTATCTCTTTATCTTCAATTAAACCTTCGAAATCTTCGGGTTTTTGACCTTGATACACAAGGGAAACATTCTTACCTTCACTTTTTAGCATGAAGTAAAGTCCTAAACCTGCACCAAATGCATCAACTCCCCCCACTTTAGAGGGTACAACAGCTATATTTCTAGCTTTTCTAATTAGTTCTGATATTTGATCTGTTTTGTTTATTACTTCACCATTCATTTTATATTTATTTGGACAGCGAGAGAGTATAATACCAATAGAGTCCTATAGTGTCAATAGCGGCCTAAAAAGCCTCTATCCACATGTCTTTTTTAATATCTTTAAACTGTGGTTTTAGTAAAACTCCACATTCAATGTCTTTGCCTGCAACTTCTATCTCATCTTTACCTTTTTTAAGCTTTTTTATCTTTCCAGTGTGTAGAGGTTCATCCTCTTCTACTAAATCTGCGGGGTCCTTATCATAAATAGCAACCCTTCCCTTAACTTTCAGGGCTCCAGCAAGTACTTTACAACCTGCAATAATATCTCCAGATTGAAGCTTGAATATCTTTAAAACCTGAGCCCTTCCTTTAATCTTTGATTCTTCTTCTATTGCTGTTCCTTCAAGTAACTTTTCTACATCCTCAATAAGTTCATAAATTGCTTTATATGTTTTTGAAACAACTCCTAAAGACTCGGAGAGATCGGAAATAGCAGAAGGTATCTTCACATTAAAACCAATAACTACTCCTTTTGAACTTTGAGCCAGGCTAACATCAGATTCAGAAATATTCCCCGTTCCAGAGTGTAAAAACTTTAAGGCGTAGGTAGCTTCAACAGAGGATGTAATTAACTTTGCTAAGCTCGCCTTCACAGCTTCTAAAGTACCTTCAGTATCAGCCTTTAGAATAATAGATACTGTTCTTTTTGCATCCTTACCAATAATTTCCACCTTATCTTCATCCTCAGCAAGCTCAGTGAGTTCACTTCCCTTCTCAACGATTAAGTCACCAACATGAGGTACTTCTTTAAACCCAAGTATCTCAATAGGCATGGAAGGAATTGCCTCTACCAAATTTTGTCCCGTGTCACTCTTAATAGATTTAATTTTTGCTACAAAACCGCTACCCGTAACTTCATCTCCAACTCTTAGTGTTCCATTTCTAACAACACAGGAGACAACAACACCTTTCTTTTGAGCAAGCCTAGACTCAATAATAATAGCTTCAAACTCGCTCTCACTGCTTCCATGAAGTTGGGATACTTCAGCGACAGTTAAAATCGCACTAAGTAAATCATCTAAACCCTTACCATCTTTTGCAGAAACCTCGACACATACTTCTTCTCCACCCCAGTCTTCAACCAGTATTGCCTCTTGGGCTAACTCTTGTTTAACCTTTTTTGGATCTGCACCAGTTTTATCCATCTTATTTATTGCTACAACAATAGGAACACCAGCTGCTTTGATATGGGAAATAGCTTCTTTTGTTTGAGGTTTTACACCCTCATCTGCAGCAACAACCAACACAACAATATCAGCAGCCTTACCACCTCTTGATCTCATTTGAGTGAAAGCCTCATGTCCAGGAGTATCAATAAAAGTTATGCTCTTGTCTTTATGAAAAACTTGGTAAGCACCAGTATGCTGGGTTATACCACCATACTCACGTTCTTGTACATTTGTTTTTCTAATGGCGTCAAGAATACTTGTTTTTCCATGATCAACATGTCCCATAAAGGTAACAATGGGTGCTCTAATATTCTCTTTAGTTGTTTTCTTATCATTCTTTGTAGCCATAATATATTTTTAAAGACAGTATTTAACCTCATTTTTCTTCAGAAACCTTAGGTGAATCTTTTTTCCCTTTTTTTCCACCTTTTGCCTCTTTAGCAGGTTTTTCTTCAACCTTTTCTTCTACTTTCTCAATTTCTTCTACAGATTCTTTGGAAACTTCCTCTTCTTTAGGATCTTCGGTAGGGACTTCCTCTTTTTCTTCTTTCTTAGCTTCTTTTTCTGCTTCTTTTGCAACTTTAGCTATAGCATCGTCCCACACACCTGTTACCTTAGCTTCAGATTCTTTTGTGTCTTCCCCAGATTCAGCGTCTTCCGAAGAAAAGACTCCAGACATACCCTTAATATCTATCTTCCATCTGGTTAGTTTGTTAGCGAGCCTTGCATTCTGACCTTCTTTTCCAATTGCTAGACTCTGTTGATCTTCTGGTACCGTTACGGTAGCTCTCATTTCTTCATGGTCAAGTTCTACCTCAGTAACTTTAGCAGGAGATAGACTTGCAGCAATAAATTTCTCAGTAACATCAGAGAAAAGAACAATATCAATCTTTTCACCAAATAATTCTGAGATTATTGATTGAACTCTAACTCCTTTTTGCCCAACACAACTTCCTACTGGGTCTACTTTCTCATCAGAAGAAGAAACAGCCATCTTGGTCCTACTACCCGCTTCTCGTGCAATAGCTTCAATCTTAACAACACCAGAAGCCACTTCTGGAACCTCTTGCTCAAATAGTTTAGATATAAATAAAGGATCTGATCTACTAACAACTATCTCTGTTCCTCTTGGACTTTCTCTAATATCCTTTATTAGTACCTTTACTCTTTGATTTGTTCTGTAAGCCTCTGTAGGTACTTGTTCCCCTTTGGGCATAACTCCTTGGGTTCTATTCTTTCCCAAGTCTAGGGTAATTATTCCTCTTTCTACCCTAAACACTGTGCCTGTAGTTATTTGGCCGATTTGTGCTTCAAATTCTGTTTTAATAACTTCCTTTTCTGTCTCTCTAATCTTTTGGAGGATTACTTGCTTTGCAGTTTGTGCAGCAATACGACCAAATCCAGATGGAGTAACATCTTCACTATCTTTTAAGATTTTGACTTCACCTGTATTAGAATCTAGATCAACAGTTATTTCTTCAAGTTCTACTGTCTCCCCAGCTTCTTTTCTATCTTTTTTATATGCTGTAGCTAAAGCAGATTCAACTGATTCAAGTACACTTTCCATAGGTATACCTCTTTCAGTTGCTACTTGTTGTATCGCTGCATTAAATTCTGACATTGCCATAGTTATTTTTATCCTTTTTATTAAAAAAAGCGGGCTAAAATCCCACTTCTCATAATATCACTTAACTTTTTATACTAACAGTGGCATTCTACTACATCTTCTGTAACCTCTCAAGTAGGTCCTTTTCCTTTTTAGAAAGGCGTTTAGGTACCTTTATAAGAACTTGAACCACCACATTTCCACGAGCAGATCTGTTTATCATGGGAAGACCTTTTCCTCTTAACACAAACTTAGCTCCATATTGTGTACCAGCTGGAACTTTAAGTTTTGCTTTTCCAATTCCACTCTTATTATCTAAATCTACAATAGGAACTTCAATATTTACACCAAGTGCCGCATCCACCATACTAATCTCCTCAACAACAACTAAGTTAGGTCCCATCACTACAAAGTCTCTCTGTCTCTTTAATCTCACAGTCAAGAAAAGATCTCCATTTGGAGCACCATTTGGTCCAGGCATACCTTTGCCTGTAAACTTAATTTCCGTACCATCTCGTACACCTGCGGGTATTTTTACCTTAACTTTTCCACTTTCAACATCAATTTCACGCTCCACACCAAATACAGCATCTTTAAAATCTATCCTCATCTGATAGTAAAGATTTTTACCCCTTCTTGGTCTTTTTGAATTAAATCCTCTAAAACCAAAGAATTCTTCAAAAATATCAAATGGGTCAAAACCACCATTTCCGAAATCAAATGGAGTTCCTCCTGAACTTGTATATGTATAGGTAAACGGTCCCCACTGACCTCCCTGCTGACCTGGAAACCCCTGATTGCCAAAACCAGACCCTACAAATCCAAACTGATCATACATTTTTCTTTTCTGAGGATCGCTTAATACCTGATAAGCTTCATTTATTTCCTTAAATCTTTTTTCTGCAGCTTCTTTATCTGACTCTTTTACCATATCGGGGTGATGCTCTTTTGCAAGCTTCTTATATGCCCTCTTTATCTGATCTAGGGTTGAATCCTTTTTAACACCTAATATTTGGTAATAGTCTTTTTGTGTAGCCATACGAAAATTATTTTATCACTAATTATAAAAATGAATACATAAACGAAGGTACCCGCGTCAAACGCGGGCCCTTAGCAGTATAACTAATAAAGAAATACTAGGTGTTTCTTACTGAGTCCTTTAGTCCTTTACCAGCTTTGAAAGCAGGAGTTTTACTTGCAGGAATGTGAAGAGGTTGCCCAGTTTGAGGGTTTCTTCCCATTCTGGCTGCTCTTGATCTTACCTCGAAGGTACCAAAACCTGTCCAGGTAACTTTTTCACCTCGTGCTAGAGAACCTTGAACAGCGTCTGCTACTGCATCAACTGCTTTTCCGGCGTCAACTTTGGTCATTCCAGCCATGTCAGCGACTCTGGCGATTAAATCCATTTTTGTCATCTAAAACACCCCCTTCCAAATAAATACTGCCTAAGTAGGCTTAATTAAACTAACTTGTCAATTCTCTCAATAGAGTTTGCTTCTGTATCCAATAATACACTGCGAAATGCCTTCCTACCAGCACTTTCCCACTCGAAACGTTGATTCCTAGCGGTTAAGAACATTCTAATGGTAATTTCAGCTTTCACTCCAAGAGAGGAGTCCACAGCCCCACACATTCCAATGTCCGTTATGTACAACGTTCCTTTGGGTAAAACCATATGATCACATGAGGGTACGTGGGTATGTGTTCCAATCACGGCATCGACTTTTCCGTCTAGGTAAAAGCCTAGGGAGTACTTCTCACTTGTAGCTTCAGCATGAAAATCACAAATAATAGTATCAACACCCTCACTTTTTGCTTTAGCTAAAAGCTCATCGGCTTTCTTAAAAGGATTATCTAAAAAGGCGTTCTTGTTGTTAAAGGAAGTCTGGCCCATTAAATTCATTAGAAAAACCTTACCTTTTTTACCTAAATCAATGATCTCGTAACCCTTACCCGGTGTACCTTGGGGATAGTTTGCAGGTCTTAAAATGGGCAAGGAATCAATAAAATCCTCTGATCCCTTGTGCCAGAACACGTGCTCACCACTAGTAAAGTAGTCGATTCCTATAAGTCTCATCTCCTCAATTGTCTCCTCAGTAACGCCTCTTCCACCTGCTAGATTTTCTGCATTTGCAATTACTAGATCAGGTTTTTTCTCTTTTATAACTTCGGGTAAAATTTGGGTAACAATTTGTCTGCCTGGTTTTGCGACTATTTCACCAATAAATAATATTTTCATCTATTTCACTTTCTCGACCATTAAGTTATCCACTCTATAAGTATTAAATAGCAGTATTGGGGACTTAGTAGACTTATACAAAATTATTGCGGTGGCAACTACTACAAAAAAGAATAATATTTTGAATATAAAACCAAGAAATTTACTAAGAATAAATAAAATTATTGATAAAGCTAGTGCATATATTATGTAGTTCATAATGTCTTTCTAAATAATTTATTACTTGGCTGTTTCAGAAACTCTAGTTTCTCTTATCACTATTACTTTTACTACACCAGGGTATGTTTGTTCAAGTTCTATTTTCTTGGCTATGTCCCTTGCAAGCATTCCTGTAGAGAAATCATCTACTTTCTCAGGTGATACAAAAACCCTTAGTTCTCGTCCTGCAGATACAGCATAAGCCTTTTCTACACCAGGCTGAAGCATCGCAGCTTCTTCCAAATCTTTAAGTCTTTTAATATAAGCTTCATAATCTTCTCCCCTTGAACCAGGTCTAGTACCACTAACATGATCACACAAAGCAACAATTGCTGATTCTATACTAGTATGAGAATCGTCGTGGTGTTCAGAGACACAGGCAATAATTTCATCTGGAATATTAAACTTCCTTAGCATCTCTATACCCAAGTCAACGTGTGAGCCATCTTTGTCTGTTAGCACTTTTCCAATGTCGTGCAAAAGACATCCAGTCTTAACAATCTTTTCGTTAACATCAAGTTCTTTAGCAATATATGAACCAATTCTTGCCATCTCAAGGGTATGTTCCAATACATTTTGACCATAAGAAAATCTATACTTAAATCTTCCCAAGGTTTGAACTAATTCTTTTGGTAAGTTGTATACCCCAAGCTTATGACAAAGATCATCCCCAGCTTTAAACATTTCACTTTCCATCTCACTTCTTGTCTTTTCAACAATCTCTTCAATTCTCGCAGGTTGAATTCTTCCATCAGCAATCAGCCTCTCTAAAGCTTTAGTGGCAATAGCTCTTCTTACTGAATCAAAACAAGAAACAATAATCTCACCGGGAGAAGAGTCTAGGTCAAGCTCTACACCAGTTAACTGTTCAAACACTCTAATGTTTCTACCTTCTTTTCCAATAATTCTTCCTTTTAGGTCCTCGTCAGGAAGCTTAACCTTTGAAGTTGAGTGCTCAACAACAATATCAGTAGCCCCAAACTCAAGTGCCTCAATCAATACATTTTGAACCTTACCTTCAGCTTCTTTCTTTATTTGTTCTTCAATCTCTTTAACTCTTCTTCCCTTTTCTTCAGATAACTCTTTATCAAAACTTGCAAGTAATTCTTTTTTTGCTTCCTCCTTAGAAAGAGTAGCAACTTTTTCTAACTCCTCTTGTTGTTTTTTTCTGAAACCTTCTACCTGTTCTTGTTTTTTCTCTATAGCTTCTTTAGCAGCTTTTAAAGTCCTTGCTTTACTCTCAATTTCTTTTGCTCTAGCTTCAATCTCAGCTTTTTTACTGTTCATTCTTCTTTCTGACTCTAAGGCTTCTTCTTTTATCTTTCGTGCCTCTTCCTCTGCCCTTGTTTTTATCTTTAAAGCAAGCCCCTTAGCTTCAATAATTACATCCTTAGCTTTAGCCTTAGCTTCTAAAACTAATGTATTCCTATCCACTGAAGAATTCTCTGATTTCACCTTTACAGGTTCAGCGGTGTCGCCCTTTTCTTCCTTTTTCTTGGAATTTAATAGATAAAAACCACCACTACCGAGCGCAGCAGCAACAACTAAAAATACTATCGTTAAAATATTCATTTTTCCTTACCTCCATTAAAAGCATATTCAATTAATTAAAAGGGAATTTGCTAAAACAAACGAGTTAATTTGTCGCCAAAACGCAACATATGGACAAAAACTACGTATTTGAATTTATCTTGAAAAATCGTATTCTCATAGCAAAATCCTACGTGCATTGTATTTCAATTAGGAGAGAGTGTCAATGACACGACTAACAGCACTAGATGGATATCCTTTTTTGTATAAAAAGTCAGAAATCTTGGCTTTTTTAGTAAAAGAGTCAGCACCTAGTATCGTATTTAGCTTCCTTTTACCCTCTTTTAGAGCGTTTTGGTATTCAAATTCAGGTGGAATAAGGTTAAAAGCTACAGTAACAACCTCTCTAGGTACTCCTTTTTTAAATAGAAAGTGCTTCATTTTCCTTTTACTACAAGGTTTTCTCGATCCTATGATCTCCCTAACATATTCTTCAGCATATGAGACATCGCCAATATAGCTTTTGTCCATCAAATCAGAGGTTATTTTCTCTTTTATCTCTTCGTTTTGAGTTAGGGTAGATATTTTATCCGTAACTTCTTTTTCACTTCGTGGCTTATGGGAAATAAAATACAACACTTTAGAGTAAATCTTTTCGTATAACTCATCTTTGGCAGATGAATATTCTATTTTTGTGTTTGGCATTTAGTCTTCAGTTCCTAAGTGTAAGGGAATTTCACTTTTTTGTTTTACAGCTGTTCTAATAGATTTCTCTATTTCCTGAGCAACCTTTGGATTTTCTTTTAAGAAAATTCTTGCTGCTTCCTTACCCTGACCAATCTTTTCTTTGTTGTGCTCATACCAAGCCCCACTCTTACTAACTACATCAAAATCAACTCCTACATCTAAAAGATTAGCTTCTTTACTAATTCCCTCTGCAAACAAGATGTCAAACTCTGCAGTTCTAAATGGGGGAGCAACCTTATTTTTAACAACCTTTGCCTTCACTCTAATGCCTGCAAACTCCTCGCCCTTTTTAAGAGACTGGATCTTTCTAAGATCTATTCTTACAGAAGCATAGTACTTAAGTGCCTTTCCACCAGCAGTAGTCTCAGGGTTTCCAAACATCACACCGATCTTTGATCTAAGTTGGTTTGTAAACACAACAGTACACTTTGATCTACTGATTGCACCTGTTAGTCTTCTTAGAGCCTGACTCATAAGCCTTGCTTGCATTGCAATGTGACTGTCACCCACGGCACCCTCTAGTTCTGCTCTTGGAACTAAGGCTGCAACTGAATCAATAGCAACAAGATCAACTGCATTAGATCTAATTAAAGTTTCTGCAATTTCTAGAGCTTGCTCACCAGTATCTGGTTGAGAAACAAAAAGATCTTCAATTTTTACACCAGTTTTCTCAGCATAAGTAGGATCAAATGCATTCTCTACATCAATTAATGCCGCTGTTCCACCGAGTCTTTGAGTTTCAGCAATGATGTGTTGCACTAACGTCGTTTTTCCTGAAGCTTCTCGACCAAAAATTTCCACTACTCTTCCTCTTGGAAGACCACCAACACCTAGTGCAATGTCAAGTGCAATAGAACCAGTGGGAATAACAGGAACAGACTTTTCAGATACATTATCTCCAAGCTTCATAATAGCTCCCTTACCAAAATTCTTTTCGATTTGAGCTATTGCCGTGGCTAAAGCCAAATCTTTACTTTTTTGAACAGTAGATTTTTCTTTGGATTTTGCTGCCATAAGTTACCTCCGAGTAAATTTAGGTTACTAGATTTAGTCTAATAAAACCCGAAGAATTTGGCAATAACTAATTCTCTATTTTAAATAGAACTCATACGTTTTACGACGTTATCCTTACCCAACACTTCAAGAGTATTAAAAAGAGGTGGTGAAAAACTTCTTCCGGTTACAATAACACGTAAAGTCATAAAGGCTTCTTTGGGTTTATACCCTTCCCCCTCCAAAAGTTCATGAGAAATCTTTTCTAGATTCTCAAAATTCCAATCTTTTTCATCAACATTTTTGTAAAGATCTAAGTACTTTCCAACAATTTCTTTTGTTTTTTCTTCGCTTCCAGAGTATTTATGTAAAAGATCTGCGGGAATCTCTGGGTCACTATAGAAGTAGTCAGTTAACTCATTCCATTCAGAAAGGACTTTCATCCTTTCCCTAACTAATTCCAGTACTTCTAGATCATATTTCTTATCCTTAGAGTTTAACTTAATGTCAAACTTGCTGCCCCACTTATTAATTCTTTCAAAAAGATCTTTCACATCCAGTCCTCTAATATACATTCCGTTAAACCACAGAAGTTTTTGTCTATCAAAGACAACAAGGTCAGTTTTCTGTATTTTTTCTATAGAAAAATCTTCAATAAACTCATCTAGGGTGTAAATCTCTTTCTCAGTGCCAGGATTCCATCCTAAAAACATTAGAAAATTCAAAAGAGCTTCAGGTAAATAACCTTCTTCCAAAAAATCCATTGCGCCAACAGACCCAGACCTCTTTGAAAGCTTCTTTGTACTATCTGCTTCCCTAAGTAAAGGCAGATGTATAAGTTTAGGTACTTCCCAACCAAAAGCTTCATATATTAAAATGTGTTTTGGAGTTGAAGGAAGCCACTCCATACCCCTTAAGATGTGAGTAATCTCCATTAAGTGATCATCAACCACTACTCCAAGATGGTAAGTAGGATATCCATCAGATTTCAAAAGAACCTGATCATCGATATCATCAGATGGGAAACTAAGATCTCCCAATACCTCATCTTTAAATTTGATCTCCTGACCTTTTGGAACATTTAAGCGAACAACAAACTCTTTACCCTCTTCTAAATACTTCTTAACCTCCTCGTCAGAAAGATCTAAACAATGTTTATCATATTTTGTTGTAGGCACGCCTTTCTTTTGCTGCTCTTCCCTCATTTCTGCAAGTCGCTCTTTAGGACAGAAACAATAGTATGCCTTTTTCTTCTCGACAAGTTCTAAAGCATATTTTCTATACGTGTCTAATCTTTCAGATTGAGTGTATGGTTCATGTGGCCCGCCAATCTCAGGGCCCTCATCATAAGAAAGCCCATAATCTTTAATTACGTCAATAATTCTTTCAACAGCACCTTCTACGTAACGCTCCCTATCTGTATCTTCAATTCTTAGAATAAACTTACCTCCACTTTTCTTGGCTAAAACATAATCGTAAAGAAGAGTCCTCATATGACCAATATGAATTTCGCCAGTTGGACTTGGTGCTAATCTTGTTCTCATCTTCATGTAAACTGATTTTATCACGGGAAGATTGTTGTATTATATAGATAATGAATCTTACGTCTGTAGCTGCCTTTTTCAAGAAAGGTATAAGATACTTAATACTTATTGTGGGGGTATATTACCTAGTTACCCTTATTATCTTTCCTGGAACACGAAGTATCATCAGAGCTCTTTTCGTACCAAAGGAACAACTAAATCCTATCTATAGTCAACTCCCTCCTCTAGAATTCGCCGAAAAAGCCACTGTTGGAAACGTTTCCCCGGAGTACGTTCTAAACACACAAAATGGAAAACTACCAAATACTCTCCCAGACAGAATTAGGGTGTACAAATTTAAACCCCAGCAATATAGCTACCTTGCAGGAAAGAATGCGCTGACTGAAGCAGAAGCCTTAGGTTTCACAGAGGAAGACTTAATAACGGATTTGAAGGGTGATGTTTTTAAATGGAGGAATTCAAAGTTAGGAAGTTTACTAAGCATAGAGGTCGATAGTAGAAGAATAGTATTAGAAACTACTACAAACAACAAAAGCCTATACTACACACCTGGAGAAATAAACCAACAAAATGCTAAAGAATTTGCAATAGAGCTTTTCCAAACAATAGATAGATTTGACGATGAACTATATCAAAATGGAGAGCAGAAAGTCATTCTTGGATCTTTTTCATCAAATAGATTATCTGAAACAATTGATATCAGAGAAGCACAAGTAGCTCTTGTTGACTTCTATAGATCTTTAGATGGGATACCAATACTAGGACCAGATCCTAAAAAAGGTCTCCTCAGAACCATTATTAGAAAACCATCAAAAGGTAATCTGACACCTATAAATAACCCTATGGTAGAGGCCTACTACTGGGAAATAGAACCAAAAACAACTGCCGTATATAAGATAATTTCTGTAAAAGACGCCTGGAATGCCATAATTCAAAACAGAGGTGTAATAACAAATGTGACACCTAAAAACATGAACCCGTTTGGCGAATACACGCCGGTCCATGTGCAAAAGATACTAGTAGACAATATCTTTCTTGCATACTACGAAACACCAAAATATCAAACTTATCTTCAACCTGTGTATGTATTTGAAGGAACCTACACAACATTAGGAAGTTCTGGGGGACAAGTATCTATATACTTTCCTGCCATTACAGGTGAGTACACACAAAGAGTTAATCAACCTTAAATTAATTCCAAGTGTAGCTAAGAAGAACCCAAGTTAAAAGAGACCTAACATCATAAAATCTATCTTCACTTCCCATAACAATAATCACTAAATCTTTCTCACTATCTTTAAATTCATATATCAAAACCTCTCCCGCATCTTCAGTAGTACCTGTTTTTATTCCCACACTTCCAGGAATCTGCCACAAAAGAGAGTTCGTATTATATAAATGTGAACCAAAAGATCCATCTATAGATCTAAAATTAAAATAGTTAGTGGATACGACCTGTCTGATGAATCTATCTGCTACAGCATTATTTGCCAACTTATATAAATCACTAGCGGTAGAATAGTGTCCTCCATTTACATTATCTAGCCCTACAGGATTGGAAAATCTAGTATTTACCATTCCAAGAGCTTTTGCTTTCTTGTTCATTAAATCTATAAACTCTTTCTCACTAACCTTCCCGGAAGCTAGAGCACAAGCAGAATCTCCCGCAGAACCCACAAGCATACTATAAATCAAATCATCAACAAGAAACTGAGATTCTGCTGGAAAAAAAGCCTTCATTCCCTCAACCCCAGTACAATATTCAGAAATAGTTAATACCTCCTGTGGAACATAAAGATCTAGAGATACTAAAGCAGTCATTAATTTAACTGTAGAAGCTGGGGCTAACTTCTCATTTGAATTTAGTTCATAAAGCACCTTTGACTTTCCTCTATCCATAACCAAAACAGACTTAGCAGATATCTTTGGTTCTTCTAGTTCTCTGACCAATACTGGGTAATAGATCTCAATATTTGAATTTGAAGAATGGAAACTATCTCCAACAAAAGCACCAGCTAGGTCTGAGAAGAAGTCAGAATAAATGGCGTAGGAAAAAGCTATTCCTAAGAAAGTAACCAAAACATATAGAAGTACTTTTGAGGCTTTTTTGAGATTAAAATTTGTTACCCAATCCAATACCCAGAGAATATACATTCCAATCTTTATGATTATGAGTAAAATACTTCGAAAGACCATCACCATATAGAATTACTCGGTGACTTTTAAGTGGAGTTCCTCTAGCTGTTCAGGGCTAGGTTCACTTGGTGCATCCATAACAGCTGTTTTTCCACTTGAAGTCATAGGAAAAGGAATTACCTCTTTTATAGAGGTCTCACCTGCAAGTATCATAACTAACCTATCGATACCTAAGGCGATACCACCATGTGGTGGAGTTCCAATCCTAAACGCCTCCAACATATGACCAATACTCTCCTCAATTTCGTCATCTGAGTACCCCATTATCTTAAATGTAGCTTTCAAAACTTCGGGGTCGTGCGCCCTAATACTCCCACCACCAACTTCATATCCATTACAAACTAAGTCATACTGTTGGGTAGTAATACCCTCTACATCCTTTCCCTCCTTGTGCTTCTCAATATCTTCAGGAATAGGATTACTAAAAGGGTTGTGTGTGAAAGTATAGCCGCTTTTACCATCAGCTCTCTCTACAGCATCTTTTTTATCAACTTTTTTGAAAAACGGGAAATCTACAACCCATGCAAAGGACAATATACCATCCTCTTTTTCTTTTTCTGTCCTAAGATCAAACTTATCATCCCCATATTTTTTGTGAGCCTCTTCATAGGTTATGACTGGAAACTCTTTATCTTTCAATTTACCGCCAACTCCTTTAACTGCCCCCTTAACTAAATCCTCAATTAACTCCATAATGTCTTCTTTTTCAACAAAGCTCATTTCTAAATCTAACTGTGTGAATTCATAACCTCTATCTGAACGCAAATCCTCATCCCTTATACATTTTGCAAGCTGAAAATACTTTTCTACGCCTGAGGACATTAAAAGCTGTTTGTACTGCTGAGGGGCTTGTGGAAGGGCGTAAAACTTACCCGGGTGATATCTAGAGGGAATAATAAAGTCCCGTGCACCTTCTTTTGTAGATTTTGTTAAAAGAGGTGTCTCTACTTCGATAAAGTTCTTCCCATACAAGTAATTTCTAAGTTCTTGAACAAATTTAGATCTTAAAATTAGATTCTTTCTCATTCTTTCTCTTCTAAGGTCAAGATAACGATACTCTAGTCTTTTTTCTTCATTTATATCTAAACCATCTCCATCTATTGGAATGGGAAGCTCCTTAGACTTGTTTAAGACCTCATATTCTTTAACTTTAATTTCAATTTTTCCCGTCTCCATTTCATCATTAACCATGTTTTCAGGACGCTCACACACTTCCCCAATAACCCTAATCACAGATTCTGGAGTTAAATCTTTTAAAATATCTGATCCAACACACTGAACTTTGCCAGAAGCATCCCTTAAATCTATGAATGTAAGTTTTCCATGATCTCTAATAGTGTCTACCCAACCAAAAAGAATAACTTCTTTTCCAATGTTCACTATTGTTTCTTTAATGTATGTTCTTTCCATCTTAGGCCTTTCGTAAATCCTTAACTACTAAATCTATATATGTATTACCATTGTACTCATTTTTCTTCAATGTATAAACCAAATCTACGTTGTCTCCAAAAGAAACATCATCTACACTTTCTGCTCCACCAAAAAAGATTGCTTTATAGTACTTGTCCCCATCACTAAGACTAAGTCTTAAATGGCTCATATCTCTACCAACAACATCAAGACCTGTAATCTTTAATCCCTCGCTTAAAAAAACAGGTCTAGAATTACCTAAACCAAAGGGTTCAAGCCTCTCAATATCTTCTAACAGTTCTAAATCAATAATATTTGCAGGAATTCTCATATCTATATCTAAAGAGGGAATAAAAAGCTTATCATCAATACCATCCTTAGCGTCCAATAGCATTTCTTTCTCTAAGTTCTCGATATTTTCTTTCTCAATAGTGAAGCCTGCAGCCATGGGATGGCCTCCTAAATCAACAAAGAGTGCCTCATGTTTTCTTAACATCTCAATAATATTTATCCCAGGTATAGATCTAACAGAACCTTTCCCCACCCCATCAGATAAACTAATCACTACAGAGGGTCTGTAATACTTCTGAGCAAGTTTAGAAGCAACTAGACCAATAACGCCTTCGTGATACTCCTCACTTGAGGAAAAAAGTATCTTTGGTAGATCACTTTCATCAAAGTCTGCAGCTTTCTCATACATTTCGATAGTTTTATCTTGTCTTTCGATGTTAATCTTATTCAACTTAAACGAAATACTCTCAAGAGTAGCTGGATCTTTCTCAATAAGAAGCTTTAGTGAATCATCAGCACTCTCTAATCTTCCGGAAGCATTAAGTCTTGGACCAATCATCCACCCGAGATCGTAGGTAGAAAGAATACTTCCTCCTTTTCCTGCCACCTCAACAAGCTTTTTAATACCCAATGGAGGATTTCTATTAAAAACTTCTAACCCTCTTTTAACAATTACCCTATTTAAACCAGCGATAGATTGCATATCCGTAACTGTAGCCAGTGCAGCAAGAGAAATAGCTTTTGGATCTTTAGAACCCAAAATCTTACTTAAAAGATAAGCAATAACTGCCCCACACACCTCATCTGACCAAACCAGGCAATCCATATTAGGTAACTCATCTGGTTTTTGGTGGTGATCAGTAATAATAACCTTATGTCCTAAATCTTTGATGTATTGAATCTCTTCTACCGCTGTTACTCCTGTGTCTACAGTAATAAATAAGAGGTTTTTATTCCCGTACTCTCCAATAATCTCGTCTATGGCTAACTTTGAAACCCCATAACTATGCTCAAATCTATTTGGAATGAAGTAGGAAACATCTGGATACTTTTTTTCAAACTTTAAGTATTTATATAAAATTGCTGTAGCGTTTATTCCGTCAGAATCATAATCACCAAAGATAACAATATGATTATCACTCTCAATCTCACTTTCTATTATCTCCTTTGCTAACTTTAGAGATCTTTTAAATTCAATGGGGAACCTAGAAAAATATTCAGGAATTGATGGAGGACTTATGAACTCAGAAATATTTTCAATTTCTCTTGCTTCAAGAATATCTTCAATTAGAGTCTGCTTACCTTTATATTCAGAAAGAACATTCCAACGTGTCATATTAAATAGATTCCAATAAATGCAGAATTGCTGGGGTTAAAAATCCTAACATCAAAAAGTTAATAAGAACAAAGAAGGAAGTAAATAAAATTAGATTGGAAATACTACCCCCAATAAAAACATATAGAGACGAGAAAATAACAAATATAGGTATAAAAACACTAAATAGAGTAGCAGCAGACTCTTTTATAACATCTGAAACTACTGGATTCTTTCCTTTCTCACTCAAAGCAATAAGAAAGTGGATATTAAAGATAACTGTAAGTAGAAAGGAAATAAAAAACATTGTGAAATAAAAACCTGCAAGTCCAATGTTACTTATGTAACCAAGAAAAAATATTAAAACTATAAAAAGAATAAAAGTTTGAACTAATATTATCGGAATTAAAAAAGATCTTTTCTTACTCAATCCCCTAATATTTTTAGGTAAAAAGAAAGGAAATAACACAACAGATAAGCCTAAAAAGATAAATATTTCTGTACTTGATCCTAATGCAGCTAAAAAGTTATTCATTTCTTCTTTCTGACAAAATTTAATACCTCAAAAAGAGTACTTATTATCAATACATGGTTCATTATAAAAACTAAAGATCCAAGTGAAATAGATGCCAAAAACCACCTTATATCACTCTTAGAGACAAAAAATGAGGGTGTGAACAAAATAAAGATACTAAACCCTACTAACCTTATACTCTTAAAGGAGTTTTTGTATGCCTCTACTACACAAATATCCATAGGTTTTTTATTTTTTATTCCTTCATTTATTTTT
Organism: Patescibacteria group bacterium; assembly: GCA_042571445.1. GTDB lineage: Bacteria > Patescibacteriota > WWE3 > UBA101185 > UBA10185 > JAHIRX01. The sequence continues at coordinate 5,401 of JBHPFT010000001.1, read as the reverse complement.
TCCCCTAAAAGAACAAGACCATAAATAAAAAGCCCTAAAGAAAACACTATCCCTAAAAGACTATGAAGATTTAAAACTACAAAGAATAGTTTGTGCAAAGATAGTAGAAGCAAAGCACCAAACAGAAAAACCCCTGAGAATAAAACCCCAAAGTGCTTGTATTTAAAAACTAGATAAGCACAACTAATCCCAAATCCAATAACTAAAGAGAGTAATACATTTCTCATAAAGTTATCTCCATAAATAGATAAAACCTCCCCTATTCCAAGGTACTGGGGAAATAGCTCTAACTTGGGCAGCTTTACCTTAACGGCAAAAGCCTCCATTTCCTTTTTATTAAATGGACCTGTGATTACGGGATTAATATTAGGATCATTCAAAAGGTCATCAGAGATTATTGGAATAGCTGCAGGATATCTGGAACCATCTAAATGAAGAGCAACAGGCTTTCCTACACTTTCTTCTACCAATTTTCTAAACTTTTCTTTACCTTCCTCATTAAAAATAAATTGGAGCTGAACAAGATCAGGTCTTGGAGATAAAACAGCAATATTTTCAACATCTTTTTCTGAAATATCGGTATCTTTCCAAAGCTCTGGTGTAGAGAAATATCTAGAAAAATCTTCTGGATCCCAGCTATCTGGATCTATTAGCTCTTTGATTACTAGACCACCTGTTCCTTGTGTTAGATATTCGATATCATCAACATTTTGATGCTTTGGAACCTCTATAAGAAGCTTGTCTGGTTCTTGCTCTGCTATCCCTATCCTAAAATCTTCATATCCAGAGGCTTTTAAACGCTCTTCAAACACTTTCTTTACATTCTCTCCCATTGACTCTTCTATCTGATATACAAGTCTATTACCACCTCCAAAATCTATGCTTTTTTTGAAATCTGTAAAATCAAGAGTATCCCCTCCGGGTAACCTTATTTCGTAACCTCCAATATATGAATCTACCCTTAATATACTATTACTTACAACAATAGGTATTCTTGGCAATACAAAAAGAATTGAAAATGTAAATATTGCAGAAATTAACCCGATCCTAAAATTAGTATCTTTCCACATTATTAAACTATAGCGCAAAAAATCTTATCGTCACCAATGAGCATGGTTCTCCCCTGTGTCAAAAATCTCATAACGAACTGGTCGTTTGTTCTTTTTCTATTCTTAAACTCCTCAGAAGACATAACACTAAAGTTAATTTCTCTTCCTAATTTATCTTCTTCTTCATGAATAATATTTTTTAGATCATCCATTTTAATATTTCCAACAAGAAAAACATCGACGTCGAGAGCTGTTGATTTTCTACCTCTCAAAAACTCTAAAGCTAGTGCAGCAAACTCTATTTGACCAAAAGTAGTACCTTTTTTAAGTATTGCAGCACCTATACCCTCTTCTTTAGAAATTAAAGATAATAAATCTGAGTAATATGGGTGTTCTGTATTTATTTGATAGTAGATTCTATTAGAACTTTGCCTACGAGTAACAAGACTCATCTCGAAAAGATTCTCAAGTTCTCTTCTTACTGCATTTATTTCTGCACCAACTGCTCTAACAATAGCTCTAACGTGGTAACTTCTCTTAGGATTTAAAAGAAGCAATTTTAATATGTTGACCCTGACTTCAGAGACTAAAATATTACTTAACATGTTTTAAATATGGGGGCAGTAACTCTGTAACCCTTAGTATACTACTTGTTCTACATTTCTGTCTGGAACTATACAGATCCAGAACTTACCTCTATTAAATTCTATCTCATTTCCATCTGTGTCGTAAAATATTGTTCTACTATCTCTCTCTTCTTTACTCCAAGTAGACTCTATTACTTTACCATCAATAAATACAAGTGCAGAGCCACTACCAACAAGTTCGTATTCAAGTCTATTCTTATCATCTCCTACGACAGGACTTTCTGCTACGAATTGAACAACAACATTCTTAATCTCAACCTGATCCTTGGATTCTGCATCCTTATGGGCGATAGGCTCCCCACTTTCATCGTACCCCATGTATCTCATATAACTATTATTTTTCTGATCATATTTAAATATTGCAGAATAATCTCCCTCATACCAGAAGTCCACAGATAATTCAGTTGATTCTGGTTTTGAAGCATACTTTTCAGTATCATCTTTAAACACCCAAAGGGTAATATCTCCTTTACCTGCCCACCCAAGGTCTGCTCCCAACTCTCTCAAAACCGTCCCATCTACATAAGCGGTATGCTCAATAGCAACATCTCGAGATGTATCTCTCCATGTACATCCCTCATAAAATTCACATCCACCTCTTTGTAAAGATCTCACAGGCCAATTCTCAATTGCATAAAGGGCCTGGGGTGACCAGCCAATATGCATAATCATTGCATCACTAAGTTCCTTAACGAGAACTAGGTAATACTCTCTAGCACTTCTAACGGGACCTATCTTTTCAGGAGAGTTAGTCAAAAAGAATGATAAAAATCTAGTAATTCCACCCTCTGCAACAATCTCATACACTAAGTCTGCATCAATAAGACCAGCTTGAGGTCTTGCATCAATGTAGTTGTTAATCATTACCCCAAAAGGTCTCTCATCTTTCCACTCCCTGGCTTCCTTTTCTGTGTATATTACTCCTGTCAAATCATTTATTACTTTCTCACTACCTCCAGAGTCAGAACCTCCCTCTGCAAAAGGGGACATAATATCAAACTTTTTTCTTAAGATAAAAAACCAAACAGCAAATAAGACTAAACCAATACCAAGAACGATTAGAACTATCTTTAATATTTTTTTATTCCCAACTGGTTTCTTAGAAGGATAAGTTGCTCCCTGACTAGGTTGCTCTGGTTTAGGAGGCTGGGAAGGCTCAGAAGAAATACTTTGAAGAGACTCATTATTAGGATTTGGTTGGGCAATGTTTTCAGGCATATAAAACTATTCTACTCAATAAGCTCCCCTAGGACAATAAGTCTCTCAATAGTTGTTCCTGGAGGCCAGCACGTCATAAGGGTAGCTAGTTTTTTGTCCGTAGATCCTTCCAAGTATTCCACACTTTCACCATTAACTATTTTTACCTCCAAAACCTTGTATTCATATATCTCACCCTCATAAACTAAAAAGAAACTGTCTCCAGGCTCCATCTTTCTTAAAAGATAAAAAACAGAATTATATCTATTTGCGTTATAGAAGTTATCTGAAGAGTGAGCAAAATAGAAAGAATTACCCACCTCACCAGGAAGTACTGTGCCTTTTGCATGAGCAACACCTTTAGTTAGCTCTTGTTGATATACCTTTGAACTGTATGGGTCAACATCCTTCACAACCTTTGAATTAGCATTGATTTTAGGCACTATTACAGCAAATTCCTTGTCTACAGCCACTATTACATCTTCTAGGGCCTTAGAATCGCTCTCAGAGGCTGTAACAACAGTCTTTACACTAGGTTTTGACACCAAAAAACCAATTTCTTTAACAATTACAGGACCAAACACTAAAACACCCCCACATACGGCTAGGGCTACAAAAAGTAGCCCTAGTTTAATTACTAAATCGAATGAGTTTTTAGCTTTGTTTTTTCTTTGCGGCACGTCTAATTAGAAGTAGTATACAGGCTAGTACAACCCAGAACCATGGTGATTTCAGTAAGCTCTTACTAGCTTTCACAATTATTGATCCTTCTTCACCTAAAACTTCACCTTCTTCACCTTCTCCAGGTTCACCTTCCTCACCTTCTTCACCCCCAGTAACTCCGAGAATATCTCCACCACCAGTTACTTCAATAGCTCCAATAATAACTTCTTCACCTTCATCTTCAATAGTTATTGTTACCGTAGTAACTACCTCTTCTGCTCTTGGTTCAGAACCATTTCCTGCTGTATCGAATGCTCTTACTGCGTAGTAAGGAGTCTCATCACAGTCAGGACCTGACAAAGTCTCATCAAACTCATGCTCTTGATCAGGACCAATACTAATGGTTCTAATTCTTGTAGAGCTATTAAGATTTAGTTCTCTATCAAACTCTCTGTAGACCTCTACATAAGATGTTTGACCATCGTCAGCAGTCTTAAACTCAATTTCGTAAGTACAAGACCCATCTTTATCTTTTTCAATGTATTTTGGTCTTCCAGGAGCATCTTCATCAAAGTAGACTGCTACTTCGTTTGACTCTACAGTCCCTCCGGAACCTCCAGTAACAATTACCTTAAAGGTGTAGGTTCCACTAAACCCTAGAACAGAGTTATTTACATCACAATCAGCAGAACTACCACCTGCTGGTAACCCAATAGTCTGGAATTCAGAAAAGACAGCGTCACTTGGACCTCTCACATAACATTTTGCTTCAAGAACTTGACTCTCTGTGTCCATAGTTACAAAACCGATCTTAAACTCATCATTCACGGGTGTTTCTGGATCTTCTATTAATACATTAGTAGCAGCGTATGCTCTCTCGGAACCAAAAACTGCTAAACCTAAAGTTATTAACATTATTGCAATTACTCCTTTTGCTTTTAACATTCTTCCTAAGCCTCCAATCACTAGAAGTAGTCCTCCAATGAGTCCTAAGGCAAGAAGTATGTACACAATAGTTGTAGCTGCACCTGTTGCAGGAAGTCTTGTAGTAGAGGCACCTAATACCTCTTCTTCTTCATCCTCCTCAACATCTACATCAACTTCAACATCTTCAGGCTCAGTAACAATATTAACCCTGGTACCTACAAACTCACCATTTACATAGTCAGAATCCTCACCAACTGCATATACGGGACACAACCTAACATCTAGTCCTTTTGCCCATGCAAGATCTTTATAAGTACCTGCGTCAACTCCAGAACCGATTTTTGCGGTGTAAGTCAAAGTAATAATCTCATCTTTCTCCATATCACCTATATACCAAGTCCCAGGAGAAGCGTAACCTAATACCGTTACAGTTATGCCTCCATGCTTATTTGATAACGCAGAAACACTACCGATTGTAGATGTGTAATCAAAACCCTCAGGCAAAAGATCTGTAACTACAACATCGTCAACAGAACCATCTTCTGCTCTAACCTTAATTTCGTAGGTAACTGTATTTCCAACTTGTTGATCATTTGGCCACTTGTCATTGGACTTCGAGATAAACAGTATGCCTAAAGGAATATCATCATTTGTAATAGTACATGTGATGTTCTGACCTTCACTTAATGTAACTGTTCCACCAAGATCTGTTGGACAACCTTCTCCAGTAATGGAAACAAATGAATAACTAGTCAATCCTGCTTCGTCTATAGCAATTGGTGTGTTTGCAGCAACTGAATAAGCTACACCTGATGTTGCAGAATCTCCACCAATTGTTAAACCAAAGTCATCGGGAAGTGCATTTCCACCATCATCGTTAACAACAGTTTTAACTAAAGTTAAAGTTGGAGCAACATC